>JAZURH010000367.1:0-3216 GCA_045606125.1 Lentisphaeria bacterium
CATTAAGAGGAATAAACACGGCCCTGCCGTCATAACGCAGCAACTCGTGATTCAACCTTTCCATAAAATTATGAGTCACCGCCGGTGGAACAGCAAAACGCCTTTCAAGAAGAAGCCTTACCGCCCTGTAAAGCATGGCGGGATGCAGCATTCTCCAATCATCAATGCTGTCCGGATTCATTTCAAGAGCTGATTTCTCAAGAAAATCAGCATCATGTACGATGTTTTTCAGAGAACGGATCAATCCTGCATCGTTTCCAAAAATATTTCTAAACAGAGGCAGCAACTCATTTCTTACTGCATTCCGCCTGTATTCACAGGAAAGATTCGTACTGTCCACTCTCCAGTCGGTGACCCCGTTCAATTTAAGCCATTCCTCTATTTCACTGCGTCTTGTCTTCAAAAGGGGACGGCATACATCAATGCCGCACAGGCTCCTGCGCGGCTTCATCGGAACCAACGCACTTGCATTTGAACCGCGGGCAAGTCTGAGAAACAGTTCCTCCAGGACATCATCTGCATGATGAGCCAGAAACACCGGCAACTTTCCCTCAGAAAGACGCTTCCAGTACTCCAGCCTGAGCCGACGGGCCGCTTCCTCTGTAGATTCCCCCGGAAGCATATTGTGCGGTACATCCAGATAGATCAGCTTCATTTCAATGTTGCGTTCACGGCAGAAGCGCATGCACCATTCAGCATCTTCATCTGCTTCCCCGTCCCTTATGCCATGCTGGAAATGCACTGCCACCGGCCGTACATTTTCACCGGACAATGCAAGCAGCAGGGATGTACTGTCCGCACCACCGCTGAAACCGCAAAGCACAGTACATCCTGAAATCCCATGCTCCCTCAAATAGCCGTGAACTGTATCCTGCAGAGACATTTACTTCACGCCATTTTCAGCATCGGGCTTAATTTCCCGGCAAAGCTGTACAACTGTTCTGTCAACAGCATCCAGTGCGCCGGGAACAAGAAGAAAATCATATTTTTCAAACCGTTTATTGAGACGGGCAATTTTTTCTGCCGTTTCAGACTTGCCTTCTCCGCCTTTCCATAGTGCAGTCACATGCACATAACGCCCCTCAGCAGTCTTTTTTCCGAACTCGACTGAATATTCCGCGCCGTTAAAATCAACCAGTTCAATTTTCCCTTCCAGGGGACCATTTTTTCCGGCAGGTGCCGCATCCTTGAAAAACATCCAGCTGAAAGCTCCCTTTATTCTCTCAAGCGCTTCCGGAGCCACCTGGAATCCGGCAGGGAGAACGGCATCAAGAGCAAGCGGGGACTTCTCATCTTCACGGGAAACACGCCATTGCAATATTCCATTTCTGTACAGTGCCGCCGCTTTAAGCGAAGTCACACTGAAAAAATCCTGTTCAAGCCACTGTCCCGGATCGTTATCCAGTATGGAGAATGTGTTCGCCACAAGGACTATCCTGCCGTCCTCCAGTTTTACATAGCGTCCGAGAGGAGTTCCCGCAGCACGCCCGTTAAGCGCCGCCATTGAAGCCTCATCTGCTTCCTTTTCAACCCGTTTTCCAAAAGCGAGTACTGCAATTTTTTTACCGGAGGCGTCCATCATAGTCAATTCCACCGCCCCGTTTTCAGCATCCACCTTCATGCTTTTTCTTGATATATCATCAGCTTCGACTATCTGGGCAATTCTGGTTTCTGTAAGATCAAACACTATTTTTCCAAGTTGAGCCATATCTACAGGGAAACCGTCCCTTTCATCCAGAGTCCATCCATCATTTCCGCTCTTGAAATTCAAGCTGCGCCCGTCTGCTGTGATCCGCATTGAAGCCACTGCATCTGCATCGAAACTGCCTGACAGCAAAGTGGGTTCAGCCCCGGGTTCCTCACTGTGCCGCCATCCCCTGTTTTCCCTGTACTGTACAAACCATGCTGTTCCTGCCAGTACAACCAGCAGTGCAGCAAGCCAAAATATCTGCTTTGCTTTCATAAGCTTTTTTCCGTTCTTTCCGCTATTCCAATCCTAATTACCTGCTGCGTCGGAAAACAGCCAGCATTACGCCAAATACAGTGACCAGCAGCGGTACCAATGCAATGTTTATCAGCATCAGTCTGTTTTCAAGGGACTCTATCCCGCTTCGCATATCCCGGCGGAGTTTCTTCAGATTTTTTCTGACTTCCGCCTCTTTGCGCTTTATGGCAAGCAAAGCCTCTTTCTGTTCACGGCTGAGAAGTTCCCTGTCCCCGGATTTTCTGCTGCGCTGCATGTCAATCAACTGTTTCTGTATCTGCATCGCCTCATCCTCGAAGCGCTTCATCTCATCCTTGAACTTTTCGTTGGCGGCAAGTTCCATGTCGTGAACCCTTTTGAAAGGACGCTGCCTGACACCGCGGGAACGAATGGTAAACAATGCCACATCGCCGGAAAGCACTTCCATGAGATTTTGCACTATTGCAATATTATCGTTGATGGGCCTGTACAATGTCTGGCCGAAAAAACTGGATTTTGAAACACAGAATGCGTCATATAGCATATCGGAATCGCCTACCAGGACCACGGCTCCCTTTCCACCTGATTCTTTCAATGCACTATTCTGCCCCTTTGCAGCATTTCCCGGCCTACCGTCAGGAAAGGCAGTTTTGAAGTTACCCGTCAACCGCACCACAAGTTCGAGCTGCCCCTCCGGCCTGAAGTCTCTAAGCATATCCTTGCCGCTGTTTTGAATAACATACTTATCAGCCGGTGCAGCATCCGAGGTGGTCGTTACCAGCACAGTCCTTTTAATATCAGGCATATCCTTTCCGGTAAAATAACCGGCATTCACCATCACAAGAGAACTTATCTGGGCATTGGACGGATCCACATCCGGAAGATTCTCCTCTGTCAGCGAAAGTATATTCGGCATGCTTTCCGTGCTTCCTGATGTATTATGACGTATCGTAGTCGCACTTCTTCTGTCAAGCACAACTTTTCCCGAGTTGAACTCCATTCCCCAGGCCTTGAGAAGCACAGGCAGATTCGAAGCAGAATCCGGAACCTGATACTGCCGCGGGCTGCGCATCTGACGCATTTGCAAATCCGTTATGCAAAGCGGATCAAGAAAGGCCAGCAGACGACCGCCCCGCAGCACAAACTGATCAAGAGCAAACTGAGTTTCAAGACTCACATCCTTGGGATGAACCAGTATCATCATTTCCACATCTTCAGGTATATCGACAGCATCGGAGCGTATCTCCACAACG
>JAZURH010000368.1:0-28325 GCA_045606125.1 Lentisphaeria bacterium
ACCGCTTGGCCTCCGACTTGTTGGTCATATTTTTCTCCGGCTTCCCTTTTTACTGTTCAGAAAAAACCAGTTCTTTGTTGTCATATTCCTTGCCGATCACGTCCCAGATGCGTTTCAAAAAATTACTGCCTTTATTGAGACAAACTTCAGCGCTGTCAATTCTGCCCTGATTTTCCCTCAAAAGTCTGAGTTCGTCCAGATGTTCCCCACTCCTTTTTTTCAGTTCATAGATTTCCTGCTTTTTTTTCTCGAGTTTTTCCTCGATATTTTTTATTTCATTAAACAGTTTTTCGGTTTGTTTTTGAGTTTCATTCTGTTTATCTATTTCGGTTCTATTTTGTTTCAGCTCACCTTTTTTCTGTTCAATGTTGGTGCTGATTTTTTTTATTTCCTCTGCTTTGCTCGTCAGCTGCTCTTTTATTTCATCAAGAGATTCTTTAGCAGTATCATAATCTTTTTTTGCTTCATTATACTCTTTTTCAGCCTTTTCCAATCCAGCCTGCCAATCACTAATTATTTGATCATATTTTTTTATATCATCAGTGAGCTCCCTTTCTTCATTTTCAAATGCTTCCTTATTTTTTGATTCAGTCTCTTTCGTACGCATCAGCTTCATTGCATAGGCGAGAAACTGAAAGTCACAGCCATTCATTTCTTCTGTTTCAGAAAATACTTTATCTAAACAAGACTTCATGATTTACTCCTAATTGCAATTTTCAGGCATGGCACCGTTTAAGTAAGCTTTCTCTTTTTTTGCAATTTGCCTTATGATTTCAATAGTTTCCCTGGACTCGTCATTAAGATGTGTGGAAAGTTTTTTAGATTTAACTATCGGTCCGTCAGCTTCCAGCATATCCTTTGTCATTTCGCAAAGTTCCTCCAATTCCCTGGCTTTACTGCAAATATCGTGCCACTTATCCTTAAGCTGCTGCCCTTCTTTCAGGTCCTTTTTTATTTCAAGTTCTTCTTTATTATGATTTTCCAGCTCGCCTTCAAGTTTTTTAATTTTTTTTTCGTATTCTTTTTTACGCGTGCCATTCTTTATTGGGTCCTGTTTGTTTTTAGCATACTCATTGCAGCATTCAGTATTCTCATTCAGGATTTTGTCCAATTCTTCATTTACTTTTGTACATTCACTTATTTTTTTATTAACTTGCTCTTTTACAGAATCATACTCATTGTTCATCCCAATCCTTTTTTCCTTCAGATCCTCAATTTCTTTTTCCCGCTGAATGTATTGATCACATTCCCCTTCAAGTTTGCTATGTTTCTCTTTCAAGGAGGATACATCATAGCTCAGCGTCAGATTATGATCTTCTAATTTCCTCACTTCAGTCTCAAGTGTATTGATTTCAGAGCATAACTCTGTAAAAAGAGAATCGTCCATTTTATTTTCCCCAAAGTTTTTTTATCTGATCTTTCAATTTTGAGCGGAACTCATTGTTAAAGTTTGCAGAATCCCATTCTATATCATTCAATAAGTCGTATACCTGGCCGACATGGGACTCTGCATCAACAGGAAGTTCCGCTGTAAGAAATGTTTCGAGTTCAGCATACAAGCTTTCTTTAATGCCAATTTTTCCAAGTATAAGTTCTATGATTTCTTTCTGCGTAAAGGACGGAATGTCCTCCACGGACAGATAGGCCAATTTGCGGCGTGTTTCATCGTCAATTCCCTTGTCACGATTACATTTCTCAAGTTCGTCCCATGAGATGCCATTATCGTGTACATCCATAATTCTATTGGCAAGCCTGATGGCGGCATCAGCATTGCCCGTACTGTCAAGCTTCATAAGCATTGAAAAACGCCTTTCAAGCTTTTCTCTGAACTCTTTTTCGCAGTCTTCCGTGAATCTGTATTCATTCTGCTTCAGGACAGACATGACCACTTCGACGCATTTGCCTGTGTCAAAGGCGCTTATATGGAACTCATTCGGAAAACGACGGGCAAGTCCGGGATTGTTTTCCATGAACTCCTTCATTTCAGCAGGATACCCGGCAAGGACTACTATTGTGGAGGAGTTGCGCTTGTCTGTAAGGCATCCTACAAGCGTGTCTACAGCTTCGCGCCCATATTGATCCGTTCTGCCGCCCCTGCACATGCCGTAAGCTTCATCAATAAAAAGAAGACTGTCCTGTGCATTATCAAACGCCTCCAGTACCTTGGTTTTCGTCTGCCCCAGATATTCCCCTGTCAATTCCTGTCCCCGGACTTCCCGTATCTGTTTATGGGTAATAAGTCCCATGGCTGTAAATATACGGCCCAGATAGCGGCCAATTTCTGTTTTTCCTACGCCTGACGGGCCTATCAGCCTCATATTATACAAATTATGTGATTCCTCCCGTTCCTTATATCCTAAAATCTCTGCACGGATGCTTTTTCTGCGCTGTTCATTTCTCATGGCTTCGATTTTTTTGATGAACTCATCTATACCCACAAGTTTTTTGCACATTTCTTCATAAATATCTTCCAGTTTTTCGGTATTTTTTTGTTCCTGTTCCAAATCTCCAATAGTTATAATATGGGTGCTGTTACCGTCAGCATGCTCCCTCCTGTAACATGAAGTACATACTTTCTTAACAAACTCCTTCACTGTGCCGGCATTGCCAAAATCCCGCTGAGCAGCCATGCGGACGAATAAAGTCTCAAGTCTCCGTCTTATAGCACCTTCCTGTTCCGGATTCACCTGATAAAGAGACTCTTTGCCGAGATAGTCAAAGAAAATATCCACCAGTTCATCGGTAGTGAAGTTTTCAAAGTGAACCTTATGGGGGACACGGCGCCTCATGCCCTGGTTGATCTTATACAGTTCGTTCATGTCATCCTCATATCCAGCCATGATGAGAATCACATCCCGGAACTCAGGATTTGTCAAATTTTTGACTATTTCATTCAATATGTTCCTTCCCTGTTCATCATGAGCCAGGGAATATGCCTCGTCAATGAACAATATTCTCCCCTTGGCCTCCTGGAACTTATTATACACAAGCCTGGAATATTCACCGCCATAAGGCGAAGCAAGATCATTGGCACCTGTCTTCAATATTCCAAGTCTGCTCGGCGTAAGGCCCAGCAAATTAAAATATTCGCTCATTTTTTCTGCAACGGATGTCTTTCCTGTTCCGGGCGGTCCCACAAAAAAACAATTATTGAACAAATCATTTGCAGGCAGACTTTCCCTGGAGGCATTGATTCTCTCCTCATCCTGCGCACAGCGGAACAGGAGTTCCTCCAAAAAAGCTTTAACTTTGGGAATGCCGCGGAACTCTTTCCCGAAATCATCTATGAACTTAAGGGCTTTATCCTTCTGCAGAGTCATCGGTTCCGGCACATCTTCTAACTGCACTTCATAAGTTTTTCCGGTAGTTCCCCGCTTTTCAACTTTCTCGTTGATTTCCTCAAAAAGTTTTCTTGCTCCTCTGCCGTTTTCGCACAATCCTCTCCGGCAAAGCGAACTTATGCGTTTATTGATACGCTCCCTGACAACCGTTGTGATCTTTTCATACCGGTGGCTGCTCTCAAACATATTAATTACAATTTCTCCGATCTGCTCTTCAGTGTAGTCGGGAAACTCAATTTCTTTTATGCGGCTTTTCAATCCCTGATTTATCCGGTATAATTCCTCATTGCGCTCCTTGTATCCTGCAAGAATTACCGTAAAATCATTACGGTTCTTCTCCATCTTATCGATAAGAGCCTCGAAAGCATTTCGCCCCCAGTCGTCACTGGCAAAGCGATATGCCTCATCTATAAAAAGAATATTCTTCTCTTTTATGGCCTTATCAATTTTTTCATTCATCTTTGCAATCACCTCTCCCTGATTGTCCGGGCTGGCAACATCGGAGTAGGTTATTTCTATGATCTTCTGTCCCCGCCTTATCCCCAGAGCCATAAGCAATTTTCCCACAAGACGGGCAACTTCAGTCTTTCCTGTACCGGGATTGCCCACAAACATAAGGTGCTCCACATTTATCTGATTGCCTGAATGGGACTTCTTATTTTTCCGGGCTTGCTCTAAATTTTCCACTAACGTGACCATATCGTGTGCATATTTCTTTATGTCATCCAGCCCAACAAGCCCTTCAATGTCTTCCAGTACCTTTTCACGATTCTTTACCTTGGCATCCTCCAGATAAAGTTCATCCAGATTATATGGAGCACTATCAGTATTTTTCTGAACATGCCTTTCATATCCGGCCCTGACCTCTGCAACAAATCCTTTCAAGGGAATCTGCCTTGACTCGGCCGTTATGGAAATAGTCTCAGGATCACCACATTCGATACGACCAAGATTAAGGCAAAGGATTCTGTTTATACAGTCGCGGAAAACCTGACGCCCTGCTGCCTCAATATTCAGTTCCTGGGCATTTTTTTCCCGTTTCTTGTTATACAGGCTTTCAAGAAAATCTTCTGAACATTTGGCCCGTGAAATAATAAGAAAACTGTCACACCCTGTTTTTTTTGACCAATCGGCAATGTACTGCATTTTGGTGTCAAGCGTCTGCGGGTTGGGATTGGGGTCGTTATACAAAGTATCCGGTGAATGAAATACTATTGCGACCTTCCCATTCTCACTTACAACTCTATTCATTGCTTCATCTACACTGCCTAATATATTTTCCTCACCGCCGGTAACAGAAGGCTGGAACTTTTCCTCACTGCCGGATTCATCCTGCGTCGGGCTTGCCTCAAGATCAGCGTCGTCAAGATTGGCATTCCGCCTGTTTTCACCTTTGCGATTAGGACTTCTGGACTTTGCATTGCAACCCTTCTCAAAAACAGTCTTCATATCAGCGAGCCAATCGCAGTACGGCATTTCCCAGACAATATTTGTATTTC
Organism: Lentisphaeria bacterium; assembly: GCA_045606125.1. GTDB lineage: Bacteria > Verrucomicrobiota > Lentisphaeria > Oligosphaerales > Oligosphaeraceae > RGIG3456. The sequence continues at coordinate 4,841 of JAZURH010000368.1, forward strand.
CGCTATTACGGTCCAGGTATATTATCAAATCATACTTTTTTTTGTTTTTCTCCTCCAGAGAATGCAGATACTCAAGCACGCACATTTCAAGACTGGCCAGTCCATACTCATGATTAAGAATATATGAATCTTCCTTTTCATATCGTATAAACATCTGCCGGCGGCCGCCGGTAAAATCAAGTTTTCCATCACTGAAAAGACGGGCATCTATAAACATTTTGCTTTTTTCAGACATTGCAGCTCCTGAAGTGTGCGGGTACGTATATTTCCGGCCGGAATACAGCCACTGTGTCTCCCGGCCGGAACATAATAATATCAACGATTTGAACCGCCTATGTGAGTCTTCTCGCGCATTTTAGTAACAGTTCTGGTCTTCACTCCATGTCCCTCTGCATGCCGTCCTCTACCATAATCGGTGTTCGGTGTGTCAAAACCGGCATCTTCCAGACGCCCTTTGAGAGCGTCAAGGTTTTCAGCGCAGGCATTTTCATCTGCTTCTGTAATTTCAATCCTGTTTCCGTTCTCATCATGGCGGCAATATTCAAGTTTCATTCTGTCACTGCCCAGGTCAAGTTCTATCTCTACATCCAGACTGCGTTTCCCTCTGCCTTCAGCATAAATAGTAAGCGTACCAAGCACATCCTCTCCGCCATCCTCTGTTTCCGGGTAGTAATATTCCGGATCTTTATAATTGGCTTCCTTCAGCGCATTGATAATCGCCCTTGCCTTGTCTCGCTGCTGTTTTGCCCTGTACTGATTGTCTCTCATCTCCTCCTGGAGATTTCTGATAAACTCCAACTTTTCATCCACAAGTTCTTCCAATTCGTCATACTTTCCGGATTTTATCAGGCTATCAGCTTTATTTATAGCATTCAAAGCATTTTTCGCATCGCTGCCCTTATGAGTCCATTTTTCCAATTTTTCAACCGACACATCCCTTATTTCTTCCTTTGCGGAATCCAAATACTTTTGAGCAGCAACTTCCATCTGTTTATTAACTGCCTGCTCAAGTTTGCTCTCCAACTTTCGCTTTACATCCACGGCTTTCAATGTTTTTCTATAGGCCATGTTATAATCCTCAAGCGCCTGCTTTGCTCTGTCTCCCATGAGGTCAGCATCCGAGTAGTCTCTATATGAAACACCGGAGCGATTCTTGAGTTCGTTGGCGGCCACGCTTACCTGCTGCATTTCATTTTCAGCTGAATTACGCAATCTCTCGGCATCACTTGATATATTTCTGTATTCATCACATAATTCCCTTGCCTCTGCATAAAGTTTGCGGCTTGAATCATCACCTTCACTCTGAATTACACGCCCCGCATCTTCCACTCTCTTAAAAAGCTCAGCAGAGTCTGAAAGCTCCGGGAGAGAATCTCTGCACTTGTCTATGACTTCCATCTGCTGCAATATCCATTGCTCCACAATATGAAGTTTGGCAATGACATCTGATTTTTTAGGACCGCTCATAAAAAACTCCTTTTAATTTATGATTTCCATTATTTCATCTTCATTGTTCAATGACATAGAAAATATTTCAAGGCAATCCGCAGCTAATGGAAACATCCGGAAAAAGGGATGACCTTCGAAACTTTTCAACCGCTCTTCAAAACGGCAAAATCTGTCATTACGGCAATTAACTATTTCTTCAGCAATTTTTATTCGCTCGACAGTTCCTTTGGAAACTTCTGCATCAAAGACAACTTCCCGTAATTCATGCAGTATTCCCATGGCTGAATCATGAAACACCTGGTCACCGGCAATAAAAAACAGACAGTCTCTGTCCGTAAACATCTTTACAGCAGCATAAAATACCTCATCTTCTCCAATATCTACGGAACCATTTTGAGCAAGACATTCGTCGACGACTTTTTCAATCCCGGATAGATGTTTTTCAAACTTCTGCTCCAACCATTTTCTGTCACATTCAAGACGCTTCAATGGTTCGTCTGCAATATCGCTAATTTTAACAAAATTGGATGCATTTCTGTACAGGATAATTTGCCAGCGCTCATTCGACGCAGAACTGGTGGCAATGTGCTTCATCAGCTTGTTCATGCTGCTGCGAATGCTTGTCCTGATATCACAGGCGCACCTACTGCATGAAATATATCTGAGAACTGCAATCAGAGCTGACCATTTGTCATTTGACGCCAGAACCATATCTCCCTTTAGTATACTGACAAGCTGCTTATACAAGTCATCCCAGTCATGGAAGTCATCAATGAGGGAAGGCGAATATATGAATGTTCCGTCAGCAAAGCTGTCCATAAGCTTTTCCAGCATACGGTAATAGGCTTTTGCCAAACACATTTTCACTGCGGTGCGTGTTGCTTCACTGGAGCAGGCTCTGATGCTTTCGTCTGCATCACATTCCTGCTGTAAAAACAGTTCAGGTATGCTGCATGAGCGCAGAAATCCCTTGATATGCTCATCCTCCCTGGAAAGCAAAATATCGGCAAGTGCATCTGATGTTTTAAGGGCAACAGACAAAAAACTGTCCTCGACAGCTTTCCTTTGTACAATGGCATATCTCCATGCCGATGGATAAAAAGTTTTTTTGCATTTCGCAAAGTTCAACAGGGCACCATAGGCTTTGCTGTTTATATCAGTAGGCATTCCATTCATGTTTGATGCATCACCAAGCACAATATGAAATCTTCCACCACAGGCCAGTTTGTCAAACCATTCTGTAGAGTCAGAATGAAGTGCTGCTTCAGGAGCCATGAAATAGACGTGCCTGGAGTCCGTACATGCAAAGGAATTATAAAATCTTCTACAATCCAGAGTTCCTTCAGCCATGCGTCTGTGGCGGCTGTCAAAACGGCAAAGAAGAACCTTTCTGCCTTCCGGTAATCTGCTGCTGGGGAGAATGATAACCCTGAATTCCCCCTGGGAATTCAGTTCATCGGACACATCGTCTTCATTGCAATTCCTGCATTCTTTTTCATCCAGAATGTAAACCAAGGGTTTGGATTGACATTCCTCTTCCAGACAGAACAGAAATGCCACTTTATCACGGGGAATAAGAGTCTCCGCCTTATTCCATCCAAGCATTCTGCATGCACTCAACAGTTCGCCATCTCCATCGCACAACCAGAAATCGGCTTTGCATTCCTCCGGTTTATCAATAAAATCCAGACGTGAATGTTCTTCCAGATTTTTTTCATCCAAATCAGAGTCATCCAAATCAAAATTAAAAAAATCATCTGAAAAAAGGTCGTTTTCATCAGGATTTTCTTTTAAAGATGACTCTTTTTCATTGCAGCCCCCACCAGTTTCCGATTCTTTATCCACAGTTACAGACAGATGACTTTGCAACTTTTTTCCAGTTGCAGTGTTCCAGAAACTATCCTGGCAAAGAGTTTCCCAGAATATGGCCGGATCCTCTTTTTGCAGATATGATACTTTTTGGAAGGTATTAACCGAAGACAGCTCTTCCTGTATTGCCCGTCTTTTCTCAATTTCCTGATTCAGGGCAACCTTGAGCTCTTCCTGACGCCTTGCATTGGAAACACTGTTTTCATAAGTCTTTTGTATCTCTTCAAGATCAAAGTCATGCGTATGCCGCACTGTTTGCTCAACAAGCGGCCGGGAATCATCAGAAGAAAACAATTCTTCCACAGTTTTTCCTTTGCCATGACTATTTGATGCGGATGTTTCTGGGCACATCACGGGCTTATGTCTGCCACATGCGGGAGAATCATCTTCCCCGAACAGTTTTTCTAAATCGTTATTCATTTAGACTCCGTGAGTTTTATGCTCCAAAAACATTTATGGCTCCAGAAATTGGCTGGAGCCATGTTCTTTCTCATATTTCTGCTATGGCCTTCTTTACAAAGGAAGCCTGTGATTTCAAAAGCTCTATATGTCCATTCCGTTCTTCACAGGAAAGCTGAAGGGACTTTTCAGCATCTTCAAGTTTCTGCTTCAAATCAGCAACTGTGGCATTCTGACGATTCATCAGCTCCTCACCCATCTTCAGCCTTATTTCGCTGAACATCCTGTCCAGTTCCGTGAACAGCGGTCCAGCAACTTCAGAACTGCTTGAGCCAATAAGTGCATAGGCCTTATCCAAAAGCTGCTTGCGCCCCTCGAACAGAAGCATGGAATCTTTACGCCGTCTTTGTTCCTGTTCAATATCCTGTATTTCCCTGACAAGAGCTTCCTGTGCTTCACTAATCCTGGAACTTCCCGCCTCCATGTCCTTTAGACATTTGCGCTTATAATCCAGATCAGCTTTTTTACCGGCTATTTCTCTGTTTAATTCATCAATCTTTGCATTGTAGGGTGCAATTTCATCAAGATATTGCTGTTTTACTACTGGATCTTCAACAAGTTTGGTATAACTGTCCCTTTCATCAAGCATTTTGCCCAGCTTTCCTGCCCAATGTTCAACAGAAAGAACATTGAGTACATCGCTCAGCATTGTCAAACCGCCTTTTTTATTACCGCCCGGAACCGGAATGTTTTTAATGATTTTGTTTTTCTTTCGTATGAGCTTGTTTCCGATTTGGATGGCCTTTTTTATCTTAAGACCGCCCGGAACTTTAGCAAGCCATTTTAACTTACCCATTGGAATAGGCGTGAGGATTAAAGCCCAGTCAATTATGCTGCCGACTGAACTCAATGTTCCCTCCAAATCATTGCCACCATATCGTTTCTCAATCATTTCAGGCTGATATTCAATACTGTCCAAAGCACTCTTTACCTCAGCAACACTCTGCTGCAGTTCAGGAATGCTGCCTTCAGCCAAAGCAAGTTCATGCCGGGCTTTTTCCAGTTCCTCAAGGGCTTGCGCCCGTTCCGCCTCAAAATCCTTCATCTGCTCCCGGAGCATGTTGAGCGTAGTGCTTTCTTCAATGTCATCTGAAAGCCTCACGGAAAAACTGACGCCTACAGAACTCTTCATGGCCTCTTCCAGACCACGTAGAAAATCTCCTGACGCATTGCGCATTATATCTTCCCGCTTTGAAGAAAAATCCTCTATAGCTTTCGCAGCATCTGCACGCCATTTATCTACCTCACCAGACAACATTGCCGTACCTACACTTTCCAATTCTTTGCCTGAATCAATGGCAGAAATGCGTTCCTTCAATCTGTCAATGGCACTTTTTCCGAGAGCGGATATCGTATTACGCAAAGCCAGACGGCTGCTTTCAAGGGTGTTTTCAAGAACAATTGAGGAATGTTTGCCGCTGCGCTCCAAGTCGATCAGACACTTCTGGAATTCCTCAATCTTTTTCCTGTAGTCCTCTGCCGTCACATTGTCTGAATTTTCAAAAAGGGAAAGCTGTTCCTGTAATCCTGCATGGACCGCTTCCAGACAATGGTGAATTTTCTTGCTAATGGCCGCTTTTCTTAATTCAGCACCGCGCTCACGCAATATGTTCTTTACAGTAGCTTTGACTTCAGCAATGCCGGACGCCGCTTCATCTTCGATTTTAGAGGATACGGCAAGAAGTTTCAGAGGCTTTACACCTACATTGGCAAGGCGCTGGGAAGTATAGTCCAGTAATTCTTTTATTCTTACGTCATTTACATCATTGATATCTATTTCATCAACTCTTGTAACAAGAAATATGAAATTATCCAGGTGATATGAAGCCGCCTGTATGAACTCCATGTCGCTTTTAGTCAGAATTGCAGTTGAACGGAGACAATATATTCCCAGAGATATATCTGAAAGCGCATTCCATGTCTCTGATACCTTGTTTTCATCGCTGGTGTTGTTTCCAGGTGTATCCATGAATGAAAGATTCAGCTCCCGCAGATATTCAGATGGCAGCTCAAGCACCAGCCTGTCTGTGGGAGCAAGTTCCTGAACCTTGCCACGTACAAGGTCATCCCATTCTGCGTCTGATATTATTTCCCTTTCTTCTCCATCCGCACTGACCACCTTGCGCCCAGCCGCAAAGGAATAGTATACCTCCACATTTCTTGCCGTAGCCTCCAAAACTCCTGGCGGAAGAAAGCCCTGTTCGCAATTAAGAACTCTGGCAAGAAGACTGCTTTTACCGGCCTTCATGCCTCCAAAAACAGGAACTTTGCCGCCAACAGCAGCTTCCCCGGCAATTATAGATTCCAACTGGTTTGCAAGGTCTTCCAGCGAAACAGCCCGTGCTCCGGATATCAATTCTTTATTATTCATGTGATGTATCTCCTCTTTATTATTCATGTGATGTATCTCCGTATTCATGTGATGTATCTCCGTTTAAAAAGAATATTGAGTGATTTTTATATCCAGTTTTTGGTATTCTTCATTCAGGTGGTTATGCCTGTCTCTGATTTCTTCAAGCTTCTTCTTTTTTGCTTCTTTTTCCGTGGCAGTAGCCGAAATATCCTTTTCCAATTGATCAAGTTCTTTTTTTCTGGCTTCAACAGTTGCGTCCATGCTGCTCTGAATGTCCGCAATGTGTCTATCTGCCCAAACACGGCAACTGGATGCGTTTTCCTTCAAATTATCCAGATACGAGTCCAGTTCCTCTTTCATGAGCTGGCTCAGTTTGGCCTTGTTATCCTCAAGGGCCGCCTCATCCTGCCGATTTTTCTGTTCTTCATATTTGTGCTTATAATCAGCCAACTTTTTTTGTTCTGCCTGATGCAGTTTTTCATATAGAGCCGACTGCATTACTTTGCGCTGTTTTTCTTCAAGATTGCTGTATTGTTCCCTGATTTTCTTGTCTATTTCCCCTTTCTTTTCCTCACTCAACTGATTCAATTTCTGCACATTGTCATCATATTCACGCTGGGCTCTGTCATCATAATGACCTTCCTCCGGATAATGAACCGTCTTTTTGCCTATAAAAGGTGTTAAAATCCAGCCAATCAATCCTCCTCTCCATTCCTTCTCATCATGCTCCTCCCTGTCCACCACATATTGCTTGTCGGGACGGGTACCCAGAATTTGCCTCTTATACTGGAATTCTTCGAGCATTTCCTGCTTTTCAGCCTGAACATGCTTGAGCCTCTCCTGAGCCAGTTCAAGCTCAGCCCGGTCATTTACGGAGGCTGCCACCTGTTTTTCAAGTTCGGATACTTTGTCTTCAAGCTCCCTGTATTTTTTATCTTCTTCCAATTCAGGCATGCTGCTGAAAGAAAGCCCGATATTGATTTCAGGTATTTCCGGAAAGTTCAGTATGGCTGAACTTTCCATGTCCTCATAAAGTTTGGAGCGTATGCTGGTATCCACGGTGCGGAATACATCCTCCACAGTTTCCCTGAGTTCCTCGGAGGTACGCCGCATATAGCCTGATATGCTTTTCCTTATTTCGCCAATGAGAGAATCCCAGTTGCGCGCAAGACGCTGATAACTTGTATATTGGGACAGAACTTCGTTGAACTCCGACAGACGGTTAGCCGCTGCATTGGCGGCACTTTCGTTAAAATCCCGCATGGCTGTGTTAAGCTGTGTCACCAGATCATTTCCCAAACCAGCCAACTGTGCTTCGCGTTCTTTTTTCCGGGATTCTACCAGCTCCCGCTTATTCTCAAGTTCCGCCAGACTCATGTCATTGTCCAGTACTTCCATTCTTTCGTCTATCTGGCGCCGCATGTCCTCGAGCCCTTGCTGGAATGCCTTCAGATTGTTCTTGAACATATCCTGAACTCTGGGTCCCTTGAAAAGATAATCCTGCAGTTCTGACTCAAATACCTTCATTCCTGCACGTTTTTCCAGTTCCTCCAACTTGTCTGCATTGCCTTTATATTCATTTTCCCATGAATCACGTGACATCAGATTTGAATTATCACATACATACTCGTCCCAACGGGCTTGAAGGGCAAGCAGCCCGGAAGTCGGGAAGAAACGGGAATTTGTTATTATGTCATTCAGCCGGGAATTGTCCCTTACTTTGCGTTTGATGTCCTCTATTACTTCATCTGACTTGGGGCCTATGCCGCCTATTTCGTCAACACGATTTGCAATAAAGAAAAACTTGTTAATTGCATTTGCCGTATCGGATAAAAAAGTAAAGTCAGAGTTTTTACCTGCTTCGCCTGCCTTGAAGAGAAATATGGCTGCATGGCTTTTGCTTATCTGCGTGTATGTAATGTCCTCGTGGCGGGAATTGGTGGTGTTGGTACCGGGAGTGTCGACCACTGTCACCCCGTCCCGTACAAAAGGCGAATCACAGTAAATGGTGACCTCTTCCACATTTTCTGCTACATTTAATTCATCCCTGTGCAGACATGTTGTGTATTTTTCAAGGCTGAGATGATCGACAACCTGCAGGGGGCTGCCGTCTGTATACTTTACAACTGCCTTGTCCACCCAATCAGGATGCACATCCCGTATAGTGTCATTATGCCGGAGGAAAGTAACGGCTGCCGTTGCCTCCCGCACATCTCTGGGAAATGCCGGTTTTCCCAGCATGGCATTTAAAAATGTGGATTTACCATGCTTCATCTCACCGATGACAACAACTATAAATTCATTATTCTCCAAAGAATCAAGTTTTGCCCTGATTGCGCCAAGCACTTTTTTATGCTGTTCTTCTGTATTGATGCTTTCAGACAGCTGAATGAACTCATCGGCAAAAATCCTCACATCTCCCTTGAGTTCTCTGTAATCATTTCTAGATTCAATGCTCATTTTTACAATTTCCTTTTCGATGGATTAAGATTTTTCAAACTATCTTCAAGATGGCAAATTATATTCTCAAGTTTCAATTTTTTATTAAGAAGCTGTTGGTATCCACCGCAATTATTGCGGCTTTCCTCTTGTTTTCGCCTGAAACTGGCCGAAATATCATCAGAATATTTCTTGACGGCGAAATCACGCCTCATCCAGTAATCATCAAGGATTCGGTCTATGTCTTCCTGAAAATCCTTTACTGCGTAATCAAAGCGCGTGAACATTCTGTCCATTCTGTCATTCCATTTATTTCTGCATTCGTGAACAACTTCCTCACGCTGAAACTTTCCCTGAAGCCCCAGTTCTCTGGCTGTATCTTCCTGAAGCCGGACATGCCTTTGCCTTAAGTTGTCTATCTCAACAGCAAGAAATCTGTTCCTTCCCTCTAATTTTATCTTCCGCTCATTCAATCTGTCAAATGGGGCAACTTCTTTTTTGAGTCTTCTAAGTTCGCTGTCAAGTATGGAATTATTATTATCCCATTCTCTCTGGGCTGAATCGTCACTGAAATTACGAAATCTCGTCACCTCCTCTTTACGGGTACTTCTAAATGGATTTTCACCTTTGAATACCCCAAAAATACGCTCCCCAAAACTTCTTTTAACCTCAATAGTTTTTGTGCTGCGTTCTCTCCAGCTTTGAACAGCTGGCCTGGGACCAAGACTGCTTATCTGTCTTTTTACATTCTCTATATCGCGCCTGATTTCATCATAGCGCTGCATGCGTATTTTTAATGTGGCAATATCCTGTTTATTTCTTTCTATCTCACTTTTTTTTGCGTTCAAATCATGTTCAATAGACTTTCTTTCATTTTCAAGTGAGTCAAGTTTTTTTTCGAACTCGGCATTTTTTCTGTCAAGCTCGCTTGTATCATCCTGATAATCGATATCCCCTATTTTTTTCAAAGCGGCTGTGTCTATGCTCAATTCCGACTCAAGAAGCCCCTTTAAAAACTCAATAAAGGCACTGTACCTTTCTGCAACCGGACTGTTGATGTATTCCATTGCCATGCTGTCCAGATACATCTGAAGTTCATTTTCACTTTCTTTTAAATACATTTCCCTCCAGCCGTATGTTTCAAGCCGGTCCATGAAATTACGCCTAATCTTGCTTTTACCATCGTCAATTATATTCAGCAGAACATTTTTTTCCCGCTTCCCGGCATGTTTTGCAAAAGATTTAAGCTCTTCAAATACTTCCTCCAGTCTCACCTGTTCTTCCATAAGACGGATATGTTCCTGCTCGAGTCTGTTTTCCTGTTCGGTAAAGTCCACTTCGTCCAGCCGTGACTGTATTTCCTGAAGACGGTTTTCAGCAAGATTGCGCATTGTGATCAAAGGGCACCGTCCAGCAATACGCCTGTTTTCACTGTTGTCCATTATTTCCTTAAGACGGGCTTCCAAAAGAAAATACTCATTGTCTTCACTCGGTAACAAAGAGACAAGCGTGGTTTTTTCCCGCTGTTCTTCATCCAGCGCATAGTATGCCATCAGACATTTGTCCGCTTCAGTGGTGGATATAACAAAAATATTGTCATCATCCATAGCACCGCTGTCTGCCCATTTGCCAAACTTGGGCATAAATTCATCTCTTTTGATATTGCTGAGACCTTCCATGGTCGGATACTCACCAAGATAGCCGCCCCTGGCCTGATCCCATTTGCTGACAATAAACAGCACCTCCGGCGCATAACGGTACAATTTTCTGAATTCGTCCCTGTTAGTCCTTGTTCCGAACTTGTTTGCATTAACAAGATACAACGCCACATGGCATTTACCCATTTCACTGTATGTCAGTTCTCCATGAGCTTCGCTGCCGTTGAGTCCGGGCGTGTCTATTATTGTAATCTCCGGTGGAATTGGCATGGTTTTCTCCGAAAGAAAAACTTCAGCCTTTTCCACCTGGCTGATTGCCTTATCATTTCCATGCAATGAAGTTGTCAGTTCAAGCATGCGCTTCTTGTCCGTGAAATCAAGCCATTCAGGGTTGCGGCTCCTGTCCCTGAATGTTACCCGTATTTTATCTTCTACTCCCTGCGGGCAGTGTCTGCTTGCGGAGCTTCTTATATAGGTAATGGCTGCTGTGGTCTCCGTCTGGTCTGTCAAAAGTACAGGTACGCCCATCAATGTGTTCAGAAGCGATGACTTCCCCACACTCACCTCACCGCACACCATGATAACGAACTCATTGTTGCTGTAAATGTCCAGACAGTCATCCACGATTTTGTGTTTTGACTCATCAAGAAGCTGTTTCAGAGAGGAAGCCAGTTCCTTCAGGCATTCAACCTGCCTGCCGTCAGCCTCACCACTGAACCTTTTTGTCATATCCTGTGCCTTTCTTGCGCTCATGTCATTACCCAAGCTTTACTGTACTGTCAAGACAAACGCTGGGTTTTAATGTCGTCTTTGTTAATGTTATTTTCCGAGCCGGCAATGGCATATTGAATTTCATCAGCACCGCTTATGCGGATGAAGAGCTCCTGCCCGGCCATGGCGGGCTGTCTGACTCCTATGGATAAGCAGTTGGCTCTTGATACCGGCATTTCACCGGTTCCGCCTTCCGGCATGTCCGTGAAATAAAGTTCAACATTAGCATCATCGCCTATCTTCATAACACGCTGCCAGGACATTTTTTCGACAGTTCCGTCAAGAACGGATTTCAGCATTCTGCGTTTTGCTCTTCCCACATAGTACCGGAAGGATATATCCCCCTCCTTGTCCATATTTTTGTCTATCACCAGTACATTGCCTCCGCTTCTGCCCATTACAAGGCCAAATGCCACACCAGTCTTTCCGGTGGGTGAAAAGAACCGGGACTCGTCTTTGTCCGAAGATACCGTTTCTTCTGTATTCTGCTTATCGAATATATGCTTGATTTCCTCCAACAATGCGCAGGATTGTTCTTGGGGTATATCTTTGTTTTCCTGAAGTATACCATGAAGTTTTTCCAGAGCATCCTGCTGTGAAAGTTCAGCAAAATCATCGGCATCAAGTCCTATATCGAAATATTCATATATAATCCCCATCATCATATCCAATTGTTCCAATGTCAAGGGGACAGGATTTTTGCGATTTCTGATAAATGCATCAGCTTCCTGGGAACCAAGCAATGGAAGCAATTGGAACTTCATTGATGACAGTTTTGAGTCTTTCCTTGATTTCAATTCGGAAATCTGCTCAAGAAACACCTCTTTTACAAAATGTGACTTACAGGAGTTTCCAGCAAGGAGAATGTATATTTTGTCTATTTTCTCCTTGATATTTGATGTAGAGAAGGCCTCTTCAAGTCTGATGAAAAAGTTTTTTACACCCTGTAATATTCTGTTTTTGACAAGTCCGAGAAGCTCCTCCCTGTCAAGAGCCAGTGTTACATTTGTCTCCTGGCTGCCGTCTTTCTTAAACAGATTCAGGGCAATCTCGCCTCTTGTGAAGTTTTTCTCCGCGTCTGCCGGGTTTTCCCAGAGCGGGCGCAGGCATCCCATAAGAGACTGCATGTTCAGCATGGCCTCTGAAGACATGTCGTTTACAAGCTCCTCATGGCCGTCAAATACGGTGCCTTCCTTATCGTAGGGGCGGCTGAACTGTATGCCCTTTTCAAGCAGAATGCCACGGTTTTTGCGGAAAACATGGAAGGCAAGCATCTGAAGTATGTTCTCCCCGCCAAGATACCGGTCTCCCGACGGACGGAAATGTTCAAGTACAAAGTCCTTTCCGCTATCTTCTTCCTCTTCATTGGCGCCTCTGAAAATGCCAAAGTCAAAATCAGTTGTTCCACCTCCGAAATCAAATACTCCGTAATGCACATATTCACCGCTTTCAGGCTCAAAACCGAATTCCTGAAGTGCACACAGAGAATATGCTGCCGGTTCACTTGCGCCGAAGCGCACATAGAAATCCTGCATTATCTCTTCATTGTCAAGTATTGACTGTGGCAGGGATTTTCTCAATCCCCTTTCAAAACAGCTGCGGAGGCGCTCCAGATTGTCACGATCATAAGTCACCGGATATGAAAGTTCATAATGTAGATGTATTCCCTGCTTCATATTGTTTATCTGAAGGCCGATATTGTAGGCGTATATTTCCAGAGGATTCATGTCTTCCTCTGTCAGATCCCTGAATGGCGGCAAGTGAATGATATTGTCCGGAGTTTTTTCACCTTTTGCGTTGGCTTTGAGCACGCTATTTTTGTCCCAAAGCTGTAATGTATAGTCACTGCCGCCTGCCCATTGCTTCATGTCTGCAAAGTAAGTAGGAAATTCGTTTCCACTGGCACAGGATTTTCTGGCTTCACCTGCTGCATGAGAAATTATCAGATCATCCCACAATGTTTCCGGGCGTCCTTCCCTTTGGATGTATGCCTTGCGGAAGCTATCCCAGTTAATCAACTGCATAATGGTGGGGTTTTCATAGTCCTCCCGTGAAGACAGTTTATTGAAATCACCAGTGCCTATCCTCATGGGTTCCAATTCCTGTCTGGCAACACGCCGCACAACAACAGTACTTTTTGTACCGAAGTCTATGCCGACGGTGGCTCCGGAATGAATGTCGCATACCGGATTCCTGGCATAGAAACGGCAAGGCACCTCTACGGAAGCCAAATCCGGCATTATTGCGTTTTTCTCCCAGATGTCCCAGTGTCCGCTGTTGGCTGTAGTAAGCACTCCTTCGTCATACATTGGAGAAATGTTTCCGCGCCTGAAATCACTTTCCAGCAATTTTTTCTGCAAGAAAGAGGATATGGCTTCATCACATATACTGCTTTTGCCTTGAAGCACTTCCGATTCCATTGCCGCTTTGTTCATTCCAAAAACAGTTTTACCGGCTTCAAATGCCTTTTTGCACAGTTCGATGGAAAGAAAACTGTCACAATCCGGATCGAACAGTTCAGGCTGCGCCCTGAACAACATTTTTGCCCAATCAAACAACCGGGTCCACTGGCAGGCAGCAGTCCAGTCTTTGAATCCTACTGCGGAAAGCATGGAAGCACACTTGTCTTCAGGAAAAGTACTGTCCTTGAATCCGTTTGTCTGTGAATTGAATTCATCCTCATATTGAATGTCACTGAATAAAATAGGCTCCAGATCGAAAAGGCAGAACTGACAGAAAACCTGTGAACTTGACAGACCTTTTTCTAAAACACCTTTGTGAAAACGGAATATGGGAAGATTATACACATCACAATCTAATCTATTTCCGTCACGCTTTACGCCATAACATTGTTTACAATTCAGAAAAGCTACTTTGTCATTGGAATGGCATTTTTCATAAATTGCCAAATATTCTGATTTTAATTGCGGAACACTGTTTTCATATTGTATGTTAGCACCCCAATCATACCCAATGAGACAAGCTAAAAAATATATATCACCCAGTACAGGCGTAAATCTTGTATTCATTCTGCAAACTTCGCCGTAATCAGGAATGCATCCTGCATAGTCATTGAATGAACTGTCAACTTTAAAAGGAGACAAATCCTGCAACCAGCCGTTGCCTATCATCGTAGTCTGTTTTGCAGTATATATGATTGCGTCAATGGCTGAAAAATACCATGTTCCATCCCGCATGGGAATCCAGCCGTTTTTTTCAGCGCATATTTGATTTATCACTCTTTTTACTGCAGCAACTGCATTGCACATGGGAGTAATTTTTTCATCAAAATGCTTGCTTAATGCGCTGTTGACAACATTCTTAAACTCTTCTGTAACCGGGCAAGGGGTGCTTTTGAGCAGCACTACAGGTTTTTCCGTGTCAAACCCATTGCCGGATTTACTGTCACTGCAAATCATTGGAAAATTATCTGAAGATACCTTTTTCGCATCCCCGTCCTGCACTGTATTTTCTTCAGCTGAAATATATCCCGGTTGCTCTGATACTGTCATTTTGTTATTTTTCTTTGTCATAACCTTTAAAATCCTGAAAATGATTGCTGCTTGAAGTTCACTGTATTTCGACTAAGGACTTTTTGAAAATATTTCCGTCCCTCAGTATTCCCGGAAAATGCATACGCACTATATTGCCGCGAACAGAACTGCCTCCCCCTGTTTGTTCATGCAGAGCAGGATTGAAAGCTTCACCAGCTGCGCTCAAAAGCAACTTATATCTTGCTTTGTCATACAGCATATTGATTTTTCCAAAGAAGAATAAGAATATTCTTTGCAATTTTTCTGTGTCCTCGCCGGAATGTACATGTCCCAGTCTGTATTCTTTTATCACAAAATCATGCAGCATGAGTATTCTTTCCTCCTGAACACCACAAACAAAAAAAATATCCTGTTCTTCATATGGGAATATATTTTTCAGCTTGGACTTCAAGTCAGGCGAAAGCGTTGAGTACGCATTGAAAGCTCGATCTTCCTCCAAATGACTATTCTTCATGTCCTCAAGTTCACTGCTGCATAAACACAGCTCGTCATGAGTCTGTTTCAATTTTCCTTCCAGTTCACGGGCTTTCAGCTGCTCTTCAATGAATCTTCTTTGAGATTCCTTCAGGTTGCTTTCAGACTCCCGGCGTCCGGACTGCTCCCGGAGCAAATCGGAAGATAGAGAATCGTTTTTGTTTTCCAGCTCTGCCTTCTTCTCTTGAAGTTCAGTGATGAGCCTACTCTGGCGCCTGTTGTCCTCATTGGCATCATCTATTTCCTTCTGCATTTCATTCATTGAAAGCCTGAAAATGCCGGATAACGCCCTTTTTATGCGATCCTTATTAAGCAAAGTCAAAAACATCTCCTCTAAGTCAAATTTCATAACATTCCCGATATTTTATTAATGATTACTTTTTGGTGCATGACGACTAAGCTGCTATTATACCATGCGGGGTGCGTTGTTCTGAGAGTCTGTTTCCTTCTTTATTTTCACATTAGAGTCTGCTTTTTTCTTTATTTTCACATTACCGGTTTTCTTCTTATTTTCTGAAGAAGAGGGTTCGTTATTTTTTATATATCTGCCGGTCAATGCCCCGCACAACTTCACTCTGTATTCCAAAGTTAAATCAAAGCATTTCTTCTGCATAAGAAAAAAAATCAGCTCTTTTTGTATTTCTGATGCTAAATTGTTTTTTACAGAATCATATAATTGCTGTGAGCGAGTGAGAATCTTTTCTATGGATTCGAGTTCATTTTGCAGTGTCTCATTAAGTTCTATGCACTGAGCTATTTTTTTTACATTGTCATCATTTGAGTTTTTTTTTGCAGATTTTTTTGCAGATTTTTTTGAAGATTCAATAATTTCAATGGCATCTGACGCTGCTGAAATGAAACTTTCTTCCAGAAAACTTGCCTGAAGTGGCTCCATCATTTTCCCGCGCAGATTCTTCATCTTCTTTTTCAGTTCAGTAAAATAATTGTTCAGCAGAACAGTTATTTCATTTTTCTGCATGTTTTTAAGCATAAAATGACTCCCGTTATCTACGTTCTCCCCCATTCCCCTCAAATTTGACCTGTTACTTATTTATTGGCACTGTTTGCCTGTTTTCTGTCAAAAAAATTTATTTTTTTTGCAAGGTGTCCGGCGCATATAAAAAAGGCAAAAAAAAATGAGCGTCATCTACCGTGACAGCTCAAGGACTACCACATCCTGTACACAAGCACGAGGGGACAACGCTCAAGGCATTATGAACTTGTGCTTGTTCTGCGCTTATGTACGAAGGTTCGGGGTGGTAGTTTTGAGCTGTCGTTTTAAGCACAGTCATGATATCGGCAAATGCCGATCCTATGTATTTTCCAGAACCGGAAAGAAAGGCAGACACCATTTTTTCCAGCCATACCCCACAATATAATATCTCTCTTCCATTTTGTAGCCATAAAAATGAAAAAAATTATAACCCGGTAAATTATACAAATAAAAAAGGGAAGCGTGCCCCCGCAATTTTCGGCGGGGGTGGAATGTGGTAGTCCTTGAGCTGTCGTTTCGCCGATCATTTCTTTATCACAGAATATGCGAGAACACCCAGGCCAACGGCTGCGGCACCCAAGACAAAGCCTGCTGAGGCAGTTATGAACTCATCATTGTTCAGCAGATTCCCGAACTTGCCACCGAGTTCCTTCAAAACATCGCCTCCTGTTCTGTCGCTTTCCTCCGATTGCTCTGTCCCACTGGAACCACATGAACGGCTGAATCGGCGGGAATGTGCAGGCTCCTTCTTTTCATCAGGACACCTTTCATTGCCGTCTTTCACCTCATCATCCTCTTCTTCCTCTGCCATGAAATCAGGCATATTTTCCGGCTCCGGCGTCTGCCAGTTAAACTGTTCGGATTCTTTTCCCATTTCCTCATTCTGTTTTTCCAGTTCATAAATGTCTTTCTGCCGCGTCAGTTCCTCCAGCAAAGCCGCCTCCAACTGACAGCGTAGAGGAGTTCCCTCTTCAAGATTTTCGATCAACGCCTGCAATTCTCTGATTTTTCCGTTCATAATCACTCTTTCTCCAATGTGTTAGATTACTGTTTGTTTTTATGACACTTTGCCAATATCACGCAGAGTGACACCTTCATCCACATTGCAATGTCATTCAGCATCTCAGGCAAAGACGATATACACTCTACGCCGTCACATGACCGAGAAGATCATCAGTCCCATACTGCAAAAGAAAATCCAATATCATCTTCCGCCGAAACAAAGACTCCAGCTGCATCATTGCACATATCCTGTTGTTGCGGCATAAATTATCGGGGAGCGTATGACAATTTGTGTCACAGGTGCCGCATTTTTTTTAGGTCATAATATATTTTGTTCCGTTACAGCACTCCCTCCCCCAAAAAATGACGCATAACAGGTAAAAATCTTAACATTCATCATCTGTGACACATTTTATCACAGCGGGAATACTATATTAAAAGCATTTTCAATAAAGGTTACAACAATTAAGAAAAACAGGCACAACGAATAACATCACATAGCGCAAAAACAAAAATGGGACTCTACGATTACATATTAGAAAAAACTTTAAAGATACCTCACGCACTTCTTCACCGCCATGATTGTCCGGCAGATGACAAGGGACTGATTGCAGACGCATTGCCGCCGGGAACACCAGTCTACTGCTATTTTCCATTTGGAATCGCAGAACACAGCGGAATCTGCATAGGAGACACCATAGTACATTTGAACGGTAAAGGGGAAGTTGTCTGCACCGGACCCGATGATTTTCTTGCAATGGATCTGAACATGAGCATATACTATGCAGCAGACAATAACAGGCAGCCAATTTCCGCCAGGCAAATAGCAGTTAATGCCAGCAGTCACATAGGCAAATGTCCTGGATACAATCTGCTGAACGCAAACTGCCATGGCTTTACCCGGGGGTGCATCCGCGGCTTTGCGCCCAGAGGCCTTACCTGGAGCACAAGGGATGTGGAAAATGCGATCTCCCACAGATTCGGCATTAAAGACTGGCACTGGCGACGCTGGAAAACATGGAACAAATGATCCGGCATTAAAAAAGCCGGGCAGCGCATACTTTCACTGCCCGGCCTGGCAACCCTGATCCGGAAAAATCATTTTTCCCATCAGTTATTCAATAATGTTTTCCCGCTCTTTCTTATACTTTGAATCCTTTATAAGTCCCTTGTCCATGGCCTTTTTGCCTTCCTGCAGTTTCTGCTCGGTCCTGCTCTTCACATTTTTGACCTTTGCATCTATCTCGGACTTATTTGAAGAATAGAACATATACGCAGCTGCGCCTATGGCTGCAAGAACAATGACCAGGATTACATTGCGGATCCTGCGCTTTCTTTCAATCGCATTTCTCTTTGCAACAACATCGTCCACCATGCGCCCGGTGCGAAGGGCATTTTCATGGCATTCCTTTGAACAGTAGCTGACCCCATCATGTATCTGCCGGCATTCGCCGCAAACAGGTTTACGGCATACAGCACAATGAGCCACAGCAGGTGTGTCGGGATGATTCAGACAAACACTTCCATTGATTTTCTCAGCCATCTTCTACCTCCTTTTCTGTTCAATTTACAAGAAGAATAAACTCTGCAGGGCAATTCAGCCACCGAGTTTAAATGTTTCCACGGCCTCTTTCAGACAATCCCTTATCTTTATGTGCTGCGGACATGCCCCCTCGCATTTGCCGCAGCCTATGCAGCTGTCCGCATGACTTTTGCCATGCCCGCCCACATTCCATTTTTCCTTGTTTGTGGCGAACTCAAGATCACCGTACATCCTGTAAAGATTAAGAGCCTCAAAGGTCCCCGGGATCCCGATATTGGCAGGACATACCTTTGTGCAGTAATTGCAGGCCGTACATGGTATGACAGGCAAAGCAGCCAATGCCTCGCGGGCCTTTGCGATGACCAGTGACTCCCCGGATGACAAAGGCTTGAAATCTGCCATAAAAGACAGATTGTCCCTCATCTGCTCCTGATTGCTCATTCCAGAAAGAACAGTCTCCACTCCATCAAGGGATGCGGCAAAGCGGATCGCCCAGGAGGCGCAGGATACATCTGGTGCCGCCGACTTCAGTATTTCTGCCACGGGTTCAGGCGGGTTGGCAAGCATGCCGCCTTTCACAGGCTCCATTACAATTATGGGCTTTCCATGCCTGCGGGCAGTCTCATAGCACTTGCGGCTCTGCACATTGTGATCTTCCCAATCCGCATAGTTGATCTGCAGCTGGACAAAATCCATTTCCGGGTGTGCATTGAGTATGGTCTCAAGCTCTTCTGCCGTTGAATGGAATGAAAATCCCAAACGGCGTATTCTGCCCTGCTCTTTCTGCTCACGGGCAAAATCCCACAGCCCGTAGTCATCAAACAAACGGGTTCTTTCCTCACCCAGGTTATGAAGCAGATAATTGTCAAAATACTCAACTCCGCAGCGCTCCAGTGATGTACTGAACTGGGCGACTGCCTCATCACGGCATGTGCAGCCGGACCAGGGTGCAAGCTTGGATGCGATTCTGAAGGAATCCCGGGGATGCCTTTCCACAAGAGCCTGCCTTATGGCGTCCTCGCTGCCGCGATAGATCCATGCTGTATCGAAATATGTGCATCCGGCATCCAGGAACATGTCCACCATTTCGCTGGTCGTGGCTATGTCTATTGCATTATCCCTGCGTGGAAGACGCATAAGGCCGAATCCCAGTTTCTTTTCATTTTCAGCAGCCATACGATAATCTCTCCATTAAAATATTTTATCTGAAAAGCTAATTTCAAAAATAACGCGAAATGCGTATTTCGATGATAGTTTTGAAATCACCTCTGAATGCAGCATGGAACAGGATCTTATTTTTTAACTGCCGGCTGCTCCCTGCTTTCCTGCGCCAGTTTCCAATTATCGGCAAAAGACTTTGCCAGCAGAGCCGCCGCCGCCCCCTTTCCGCCTCCGCGACGCAGAAGAGCACGGGCTTCGGACAAGGCTTTTTCGTGATTTGCGGTCATCTTCTGCTCGATTTCAACAAACTTCCTTATTGACGAATCAAGCCCCTGCTTTGCAGCCGCCCTGAACGCAGCATTTGAAAAACTTCCGTTCAAAAGATCGTCAGGAATGTTTTCCAATATTGCCGGGACTGGAATATATACCGTGCTTCTGATTGGACCGCAGGCAAGCCAGGCCGTGCTCAAAATATCGGGGAACTCCGTGTCTATGGTAAAAGTAGCCGCCGAATTTGTACGCGAACCGCAGAGAGGATAAACACATTCATCCACCATTCTGCGTAATCTTGAAGCAGCTGCCACATCATGCTGCTCTATATTGTACTTTGTATAGAAGACATCACCTATGAGCTTCTGCCTGAGCATGTCCTCCCTGTAGTTGTTGCTGAGAAAATCAAGAGTGGATGTAGTTGCATGTTTCGCCATTTCAGGATAGTTCCAGACATTGGCCCGGACTGCCAGCCCATGCTGCACCGGTGCCGCCTTGAAATAATCGGCATCGTGCTCAACTATAAATGACTCCTTTGCATCGGCAATAAACCAGATTGAACCGCTTTTTCCATGATGATAGGCCTTTTCAGCCACAATTTTCTCCAGAAGAGCCACTGCATCTGCAGCCGCGGCAGTCTCCTCCAGAAGGATCCTTGCTATCCATGTAGTCCCCAGTCCGGCGACTGTTTCAGCCTTGGAACGGGATCCGCTGTTCATGCCGACTGCCAGTCCGGCATCATTGATGCCCATGTTCGCATACATAAAACCGAAATCACCAAGTCCGATCCAGGCATGCTTTCCTTTTGAAGCACACCGCACCACAGCAAGATGCTTGCTTGAAGAGTCCCTGTTTTTATGGAGCATCATATATTTTCCGCCGGTCAGTTCCGGCATCACTATCCAGCTTGTGCATTCATGGGCGGGCTCCGGCCTGTGTATTCCCAATGCACACATTTTGGCATAAGTGCCCTCTTCCCACCCGAAGGCCCTGTCCACGGCGGCAAACTCCTCTATCCAATGGGGTGCGTACTTGCGCACGCACTCAAGAAAGAAGGCCTCCTTGTCCGGTCCCTTTCCGGGCTTCGGCTTTTTCCTTATGACAGGTCTTGCTGTCTTCCATGCACTCCAATGCTTCAATGCATATTTTCCCGCATCAAACTCCTCAGCGCCCAACAGGCAGGACAAACAGAGAAAAACTATGCCCAACACACTCCATTTCATAAAAAAACCTCCTGAAAGTATCATAGTATTTTTCAAGCACCACCAGAAATGGTAATTTAAGCTGTTCTAAATATAACGCCACTTTTATATATTTATTTTCATAAATTGCAGGATTTATAGGCTGATAAACAAATTAAAAACGCAGATATCCCATAATTTGAAATTAACTCATTACATTAAATTGTGAGTTTTACCATTATTTCTAATCGAAATAGCCATTAGACTGGATTCAAGCACGAAAAACAGAAAATTGCTTGAATCCAGTTTGTTTTTTGCTTTATAACGATTCGATTTCTAATCGTTATTCAATTTCACACGCAAAGGAGCAAGCACAGATGCCACGCACCGTCAATCCAGCAACCGCCTACCGTTTTGTCGCCCACACCACCCACGGCCATGTCTATGCCAGCGTCCAGCGCACCGTAGCAGGGAAGGACGGAAAGAACGTCCGTCGCCACAGGCACTATGGAGTGCTTGACGGGAACAAGTTCACGCCATGGGCCGAGTTCCTGGCCCCGCCGGGGGAGGAGCGCGCGAAGTTCGTCTTCCCCCCGACTGGGACCTGAGCCTTCTGGACAGGCTGTCCGACAGGAGCGGACAGGGGCGTCCCGTCCTTGACTGCGAGGCGCAGAACTGCCTGTACGGCGACATCTGGCTCCTCGGGCGGATAGCGGAGAGGACGAAAATCCGCCGTGACCTTGAAGCCGTGTTCGACGGCAACAAGGAGACGGTCGACGCCATCATGGCGCTGGCGATGTTCCCCTATCTGACGAAGTTCAGCCTCAGCCGCGTCGAGCGCCGGCAGCGCAACGTCAAGTCGCCATGCGACTTCCCGCTGTCGCCGAAGACCATCACGAGGCTGACGCAGTCCATCACGGAGAAGCACCGGATGGAGCTTCTGTCGCTGAGGGCCTCGCGCCTCGGGAAGGACGAGCTCTGCGCGGTAGACTCGACCTCCAGAAGCGCTTATGGCGACTCCCCTGCCGACATCCACTGGGGGAAAAACAAGGAGCATCTTCCGCTGGAGCAGATTCTCTCCGTCGTTGTCTACACGCTCTCAAGCCACATGCCGGTCTACTACCGCACCTTCCCGGGAAACATGCCGGACTCCAGAAGCCTCGACATCATCCTGAAGGACCTGAAGGACGCCGGCTTCGCGGACATCGCGCTGTTCACCGACCGCGGATACGACTTCCTGAAGAACATGGAGAAATACATCCTCGACGGACAGGCGATGCTAATGTCCGTGAAGGTCGGCCAGAAATTCATCATGGACAGGATACGCGGGTTCGGTGGCTACGACTCCTGCCCCGATGCCATGTCCATCGATCCGGAGACGGAGCTGGCCTACCGCCAGTTTGACATGGACTACGAGGTGGAATCGACCAACGGGTGCACGAAAAAGGCGGACGGGCTGAGGCTGAACCTCTACCTGGACGTCAAGAGGCGGACCATGGCGCTGCTCAGGATTCGCCTTGAGCTTGACGGCCAGAGGCGGGAGCTGGAGGAGCTTCTGCAGAGAAAGGCTCGTCTGGACGACGCGCCGGGGCAGGAGCCATGTGATGACGGTGCAGGACAGGATGGCTCCATGGAGGACAACGGCAGTCCCGGGGGAAAGAAGAGCAAGGACATAAAAAGGGCATGCGGATACTACGACGTGTTCTACGACAGACGCACACGCGCCATGAAGTCGTTCGAGCTCAACGTGAAGAAGACGGACTCCTGCCGTCTGCTGGCGGGGTATTTCGCCAGCGTGCCCCACAGGCTCGACTTCGGCCCCATGGAGGCGTACCATCACTACAAGCTGCGGGACGAGCAGGAGAAGTACTTCGAGCAGATGAAGGACCAGATAGCCGCGGACCGGCAGAGATGCTGGTCGGAGGAGGGATGGACGGGACGCCAGCTAATCCTGTTCATCAGCCTCATCCTCGGCTCGCAGGTCAGGCACGTGTGGCGGACGAAGCTAAGGGACAAGTTCTCCTCATCGCTTGAGATACTTGACGAGATGCGCTGCATACGCTGCATAGAGTATCCCGGCCGCGCGAGGAAGATAACGCCGTTCGTGGGGGCGCCGCTGGAGATCTGCGAGGCATTCGGCTTCGAGCCGCCGAAAGGATGCGACAAGGTCTATACATCCATCAGGAAACAGGAGAGGAAGCGGGGGCGTCCAAGGAAAAAGGTGGTCGAGGTGAATAACGATTAGAAAAAAAAGGAAAACTCACATTATAGAACTAATACACCATTCCCAAATTCCTGACTTTGTTCA
>JAZURH010000369.1:0-7520 GCA_045606125.1 Lentisphaeria bacterium
CAATGGATATATGCTGCCCCATGCCGTGGATGATACAGGGCGTGCACTCGGCGGATTCTGGACCGGTACTCTTGACCATGGCTGTACAGCGTGAGTGGCCCAGATGATGTATGATTATGCAGACTATACCGGGGATGTTGATTTCCTCAGGAATATTGCCTTTGATTTCATGCAGGGCGCTTTCAATGTCTATTATGCCATGATGGAAGAAGTAGACGGCCGTCTTTCAATGCCTGTGACAATATCACCTGAATATCGCGGTTCAGATACCAACGCCTGGGGGGCTGATGCAAGCTTCCAGCTTGCCGCATGTCACAGATTGGTCCGCAATCTGATTGCTGCAGCTGAAGTACTTGGTGAAAAGCCGGATGAAAAATGGCTTCTCGTATCTGAAAAACTTCCTCAGGCCTGCTTGGCGCCTTTTGTAAAGGATTGGGGTGAAAACATGCCGATTAAGGTTGAGGGAGAGCAGGAAATAGCTCTTTGGGATGGCGTCTGCCTGAATGGAAGCCACCGTCATCATTCCCATCTTGCCGGTATTTGTCCTTTCAACACACTGGATCCTGAATCTCCTGAATGGGCTGCCATAGTGCGCAACAGCATTGCAAGGTGGGTTGGAAAGGGCATGTCCGGATGGACTGGCTGGTGCGTGCCCTGGGCAAGTTCTATTCAGGTCAGGTTGGACAATCCGCAGGCGGCAAACACTCTTTTGAAATTGTGGCATGCCTCATTTGTCAATCCCGGTGGCTGTTCCACTCATGATGCTGTGTATCATGGAGTCTTTCAGTTCTGCGGCCGACCGGACATAATACAGCTGGATGGCACAATGGGAGCTTTGAGTGCCATTCAGGATATGCTGCTGCATGACCGCTGCGGTGTGCTGCATTTGTTTGCCGGCGTGGTGTGCGGAGCTTCTTTTGAGAATATGCCAGCTCCCGGAGGCTTTGTTGTTTCAGCTTCAAATATTCCGGCTGCAGGTGACGCCGGAAACGCAAGGGTACGTGCAGTGCGCTCTGGCAATCTTCGTCTCAGACTGCATATCCCGTGCGGCAGAATAGTGTGCAGATATGACGGCAGGGAAATGGTGTTTGCCGGAGATGATGTGATAGAACTGCATCTTGAAGCCGGCAGCGAGGCTGTTTTTTCTGCAATTTAGAGGTGCCCGACCTTTTTCCGGATTTGATGTGGTTAAAGTTTACCGGAAAATATTTGATTTTCCGGTTTTGACTGTTATCTTCCGGATATGGAGATATTTTTGTCATCTTCTGAAAATAAAAGCAGTTCTACGGCGTTTTATGGTCATGTGCGTGTTTGCCATGGAATGTCAGTTACAATATGGTTATGGTGTTTAAATGCCCCTGTTCAAGTTCAAAGTAAGTGATGCAAAAGGAGTTGTGAGCGAGCTGCTCATAGAAGGCGACTCACAGACTGATGCCGCAAGGCGTGTGCAGCGCAGGGGACTTGTTCCACTGAGTTTTCTGGGGACTGGGACTGCCGGTGCCGAGCATAGCGGATCTTTTTTCTCTCCAAAGTTCAATGTGGAGGATTTTACGGAAAGGCTGGTCCCGCTGCTTGAGGCTAATATTCCTTTGGAACGTTCCCTGGCGATAGTGGGGGACGATCCTGATAATCCGGCCATGGCGGCAACAGCAAATGATTTGAGACGGGGGCTTCATGAGGGGCGCAAGCTGTCTGATCTTATACGGGAGCGTGGGCGTGCATTTCCGCCTTTGTACTCAGGCGTTGTTGAAGCTGGTGAGGAAGCGGGTGCCTTACCTCAGGTTATGGGCGAGCTGCGCCGTTTCCTGAGCGAATCAGCGGAGCTAAAGTCATTTATAATATCGGCGTCCATATATCCTGCATTCATTGCATTGGCAGGAGTGGTTATGCTTGTTTTTATACTTGGTGTAATTGTTCCCAAGTTTGCAACATCTCTTGCTGGAGCTGGAATACAGTCTACGGCGACTGATGTGCTTTTGGGGATGTCCCAGTTTCTTCACAGTTGGTGGTGGCTTGGTTTGGTACTGCTTGGCGCGTTTGTCTATATAGTTATGCAGACACGCAGGCCGGATAGTGCCATACGGGCAGCATACGACAGCATCATATTGAAAGTGCCGATCATAGGGCGTCTGGTCCTGTACAGCAATATTGCCCGTCTCTGTCGTACAATGGCGATCCTGATGCGGAGTGGTGTACATCTGCTTAATACCGTATCAATTGCAAACAAGGTTGTTCAGAACAGGACCATAAGCGTGTCGATAAACGGGCTTGCCGGCGATTTGAGGCAGGGACAGAAACTTTCATCTGCTATGTCAGCTTCAAAATATGTTCCAAGCCTTATGCTGAAGATGATAGGAGTCGGTGAAGAAACAGGTTCGGTGGAGACCATGCTTGAAAGAGTCGCTGACCGTTATGAGACTGATATGCGAAAAAGCATAAAGCGCCTTCTCAGCCTGTTCGAACCTATTGTGATAGTTTGCCTTGGAATATCTGTGGGCTCGATAGTACTGCTTATGTTCATGGCCATCATGGATATGCAGGGGGCAGCAGGTTGATAGTTGAAAATATGCAGAAAATGTCAAATAATCAGCGCAAATGGAGAAATGCAATGAGAAAGAATGAAAAGAGAATAAGGCGCCATAATGCCTTTACTTTGATCGAAATCATGATCGTGGTGGTCATAATAGCCATGATCGCTGCCCTGGTTGGCCCGAATATTCTCGGCAGCCTGGACAAGGCAAAGGTCAAAAGCACAAAGGCACAGCTTGTAAACCTCAAAAGCGCAGTGCAGCAGTTCTACATGGACATGTCGGATTACCCCGCATCACTCCAGGAACTTCTTGCCAATCCGGGTAATGACAAATGGAATGGACCTTATCTTGAGGCAAAGAATCTGCCCAAAGACGGATGGGATAATGATTTTGAGTATACGGTTCCCGGAAGTGACAATACACCCTTTGAAATCATGAGCCTCGGCGGGGACAAGACCACAGGCGGCGAGGGGTATAACGCAGATATTTCCTGCTGGAACTGAAATCGGGAATGAGGAACTGGACATTTACATTTCTTGAAATGATTGTGGTGGCGGCCATATTGGCTGTGGTCGCCGTCATTGCACTGCCCCGTATCTCAAGAGTGCCCAGGCGCCTGGAGGTGGAGGGTGCGCTGTCCGGTATACGCCAGGCTGTACGGGAAGTCGGCATGCGTGCCAGAGCGACCGGCACGCCGCTTATGCTTGTTCTTGACGAGGAAAACGGATTGTTCAGAGTCGAGCAGGTCAAGGATGGACTTGGCATGTATCAGGATTGGCAGCCGCCCGTGAAAAAGACTGATGAGGCCCAGGCTGCCTCTGTCATTGCTTTGCAGGCCAAAACTGAGTATTCCATCCCCGGCGGGGTGGAATGGCTTCCGGAAGAAACGGGACTGGATGAGTTTGATTATGTGGCTTATGCCTTTTATGAGGACGGTCAGGCATCCGGGCGTCCTTTGCGTTTCAGAATTTCCGGATATTATTATCAGATGGATGTGGACCGTCTTACCGGGGCGCCTCTTATAGAGGAACTTGAGTAGGGCAGCGTATGCAACATTTAAAAGGAGGCTTTGCGGAATTGTTCTGCAATGTGATATTGCTGTATGGCTGATGAAAAGGTTCGTATCAGAATAGAGGCGCTTCGCGCGGAAATAGAGGATTATAATAGAAGATACTATGCGGAAGGCCGCCCCGTGGTCAGCGATTTTTTCTATGATGCGCTGACTGCCGAACTTGCTGAACTTGAACGCCTGAATCCGGAACTGGCAGCCGCTGATTCGCCCACTAATAAGGTGGGAGATGACCATATTGATGGTTTTGTCACCAGACCGCACAGCGTTCCCATGCTGAGTCTGGATAATACGTACAATGACGAAGATGTAAGGAAGTTCACTTCTTACATAAGAAAAAATCTTCCTCCCGCAGAAAATGTCCATTATACCATTGAGCCCAAAGTAGACGGCATAAGCATAAGCATTCGTTATGAGAATGGAAAACTGGTCCGGGCTCTTACCCGCGGCAATGGAAAGGAAGGGGACGATGTAACAGCTAATATCCGTACAGTTGCCGGAATACCCCACAGCCTTGCGGGTGAAGGCCCATTTCCCGCAGTATTCGAGGCAAGGGGAGAGCTTTATATGAGCCGTGAAGGCTTCAGCCGTCTGAATGCCAGGCGTCTTGCCGAAGGCGAGGAGGAGTTTGCAAATGCCCGCAATGCCACGGCGGGAACTATAAAGCTCCTTGACCCGGATGAAGTGGGCAGGCGCCCTCTGGATGCGGTTTTTTATGCTCAGGGGGAACTGGAGGGTATTGCAATTGGCAGTCAAAAGGAATTGTTTGATGCTTTTCGGCGTTTCGGACTCAAGGTCCAGAAATGGAGCGGTGAGGCTGAGGATACCGATGGTGTACTTGCGGAAATAAAGCGCATTCAGGAATCCAGATATGATTTTCCATACGACATTGACGGCGCTGTTATCAAGGTGGATTCTTTCAGGCAGCGTGAAATGCTCGGTATGACAGCCAAGGCTCCGAGCTGGGCAAAGGCATATAAGTATCCTCCAGAACAGTGCGCCACGCTTCTTAAGGGAATAACTGTGCAGGTTGGACGCACCGGAGTACTTACTCCCGTGGCGGAACTGGAGCCGGTTTTTCTTGCTGGATCGACTATTTCAAGGGCGACTCTTCATAATGAGGACGACATATTGCGCAAGGATGTCCGCATAGGGGATACTGTAGTGATTGAAAAAGCCGGAGATGTTATTCCGGCGGTTGTTTCCTTTGTTGCGGACAGGCGCCCTCCGGATGCCGTGCCGTTTAATTTGAAAGAGCATGTGGATGGAAAATGCCCTGCCTGCGGCGGCCCCATAGAAAAAGATGACAAGTTTGTTGCCTGGAGATGCGTGAATCTGTATTGTCCGGCACAGGCAATAAGGCGTGTTGAGTATTTTGCGGCGCGTAATGCTCTTGATCTGGAATGTCTTGGCCCCAGCGTCGCTGAGGCTCTGGTGGAAAGAGGATTAATAAGGGAGCCTCTTGATTTGTTTTCAGTAGATGGTGCTGAATTGGCCAGGCTTAACCTTGGCACGGATTCGGAGCCCCGTCTTTTCGGAAAGAATGCCGGTAAACTTTTGCAGGCACTGGAACGAAGCAGAAGCAAGCCACTTTCCGCATGGATCCATGCATTCGGTATACCTGAAGTGGGTGCTGCGACTGCCATAGAGCTGGGCAGGGTGCATCAAAGCCTGGATGAACTCGAAGATTCCAGAATACTTCGGGCGCTTGCTGCATTGTCTGATATGGATTCAGGTGTGCGCTATGATATGTTTACGCCATGTCCATACAGAACAGATGATCTTCCGGAAAAGGCCAGTGAACTTGCTGCGATGCTTATGCCGCTTGGTTTGATAAGGCAGGCCAAAGGCAGTCAGCGCAAGTACGCAACCACATCCATAGGCGTAAAGACGGCTTTGAGCGTATTGACATTTTTCTCAAGCCAAGTCGGTAAAGACATATTGGCCCGCATGAAGACTTTGGGTATTGATCCAGCTGGAGGAAAAGCTGGCGGCGGTACAAAACTGAGCGGTTTGACTTTTGTCATAACTGGAAAACTTGAATCCATGGAAAGAGAAGCTGCTTTTGACAGGATACGGGGCGAGGGAGGAAGCGTAGCAAGTTCCGTGTCCGGAAAGACGGATTATCTTGTGGCCGGAGCTGGCAGTGCGGGTACAAGTAAAACAGAAAAGGCCGCGAAACTTGGTGTCAAAGTAATAGATGAAGCCGAATTTCTGGCTATGCTTGAATAAAAATGCGTTTTAAGACGGAAGAAGAACTTAACAGATGGCTGGCTAAAGCCCGCGGTGGTGAACAGCAGGTCATCAAGGTTGCACGACCTGTAGAAATGCGGGTGCCGGACAATAGTGTCCAAAGGCGCATATTGGGCGTCGATACTGCTTTACGCTGTACTGGATGGGGCATAATAGATGTTCGCGGCGGTACAATGAAGGCAGTGGATTGCGGTGTCATAAAAAACAGTCCAAAAGACAAGGTCAGTGAATGTCTGCGGCGTCTTTCTGCCGGCATACATGAGATAATAGCGTTGTACAAACCGGGCTGCGCCGTTATGGAAGGTGCATTTTATTTTAAGAATGTCCATACAGCGCTTATGCTTGGGAGTGCCCGGGGCGTGGTTATGGCCGCACTGGCGGAAAATGACATTGGTATACATGAATATGCCCCCCGCCGCATAAAACAGTCCGTGTGTGGTTTCGGCAACGCCAGCAAGGATCAGGTCGCTGCGCTCGTATCCCAGTTTCTGAAGATCCATACTGATAATATTGCCCTTGATTCAACTGATGCCCTGGCAATGGCGATTTGTCATGCGCAGACTATGTCAGTTGCGGGGGGAGCCGGTGTCCCGCCGGAGTTGTAGGGAAGGAGCGGTATCATGAGCGATTATGATGATTTGCTTGATTTTCCCGATGACGGAACGGGGTATGAGGCTTCTTCATTTGCCCCACTGGATTATACGATAGGCGGCGAGGTCCTGCGTATTGTCTATTCCAGCGATGATAGCGGTTACAGTGTAATACGATTAAGGGACGACGATGGCAGGGAACATGTGCTTGTCGGGGTTATGCCCAATATTCTTGAAGGGCAGATAATAGAAGCCGGAGGGCGTTGGGAATTGCATCCGGAGCATGGCAGGCAGTTTCGTGTGCTTACCTACAAGGCAGTACTGCCGAGCAGCGAAGATGGCATAAGACGTTTTCTGGCATCGGGCGTGCTTCCCGGAATAGGAAAAACCTATGCAGACAGGATAGTGGAGCATTTCGGAAAGGATGCCCTGAAGATCCTTGACAATGCGTCTGAACGCCTGAAAGAAGTCCCGGGATTGGGAAAGAAACGTGTCGCCGAGATCCGCGATGCATGGCAAGCCGGCGGAAAGGAACGTGAAACACGCATATTTCTTCAGGGAATAGGTCTTAGCGCCGCATTCTGCACGAGACTAATAGCAAAGTATGGAGTCGGGGCTGCAGCGGAAATCGTTCGCCGTAATCCCTACAGGCTGGCCAGCGACATAAGCGGTATAGGTTTTCCAAAGGCTGATGCGATTGCACGGAAGCTGGGAATTGAAGAAGATTCTGTAATGCGCCTGTGTGCCGGAGTCGTATTTGCTCTTGAGGAGGCTGTCGGCAGGGGGCATACCTGCTGCCCGCAGGAAACATTGCTTTTGAAGGCGGAGCAAATGCTTAAGGTCAGCCGTGAGAAGATTGTGAACGGGCTTGAAACCGCCAAAATGGAGAATAAGATAATTTCTGAAAAGATCATGGGTGGGGACGGCCCCATGGAGCTGCTTTTCCCGAGAAGGCTGTATGTTGCTGAGGTAAATTTGGCTCATGCGATAAGGGTGCTTCTGAACAATGCGCCTCCACCGTCTCCTTTGCCTGAGTCAGCATTGAAAAACGGTTATGACAGGCTTAATGCGGAGCAG
>JAZURH010000370.1:0-12359 GCA_045606125.1 Lentisphaeria bacterium
GTGTTCTCCGACTACATGAAACCTGCCATCCGCCTTGCGGCCCTTCAGAAGCTCCATGAGATCTATGTATTCACACATGACTCATTCTTCGTAGGCGAAGACGGCCCCACACACCAGCCCATCGAACAGCTGGCAATGTTCCGCACAATTCCCGGCCTCGTCACCATCCGCCCTGCTGAAGCCAATGAAGCAGCCCAGGCATGGGCAGCCGCACTGCAGGCTGACGGTCCCGTGGTTCTCTGCATGACCAGGCAGAACCTTGACAATCTGGATGCAGATGTCGTTGCCAACAGCATGGATGTTTCCAAGGGCGCATACATCATTTCCGACGACAAGGATTTCGATGTGATCCTTATCGCCAGCGGTTCTGAAGTCAATGTCATCACCGGCGCAGCCAAGATCCTCCGCGACAAGGGAATCAAGGTACGCGTTGTCTCAATGCCCAGCTGGGAACTCTTCGAAAAGCAGTCCGCCGAGTACAAGGAAAGCGTGCTGCCCAAGTCAGCTGACAAGCGTATTTCCGTTGAAGCCGGATCCACCTTCGGCTGGGGACGCTATGTTGGCCAGAACGGTATCTCAATCGGCCTGGACCACTTCGGTGCATCAGCACCTTGCGAACTGCTGGCAAAGCAGTATGGTTTCACCGCCGAAGCGGTTGCTGAGACTGCAGCAGGTTACCTCGGCAAATAACCGGTATTACCTGTTGAAATAGCAAGCGCCCGGAACTGCGGCATACGAATGCCGCGGTATCCGGGCGTATTTGAATACAAGACTTTTTCAGGAGTTTGACGTATTATGAGTGCTATTTGGCTTTTAGGAGGCTCACTGGCCTATTTTGCAGTTGCCTATTTTATCTATGGCCGTTTCATTGCCAAAAGTTTCGGCGTTGACAATGAGAAAAAATGCCCGTCACAGACCATGAATGACGGGGTTGACTATGTTCCATGTCATCCAGCTGTTCTTTTTGGTCATCATTTTGCATCCATAGCCGGTGCCGGTCCCATTGTAGGTCCCATCCTGGCCGCACTGTCCGGATGGCTTCCTGCCACATTGTGGATACTCATCGGCTGTGTATTCATCGGTTCCATGCATGACTTTGCCGCCATGTTCCTTTCAGTCCGGAACAAGGGACGCTCAATAGCATATCTGATCGAAAAGGAACTTGGCTATGCGGGACGTCAGATATTTCTTCTTTTCTGTCTGTTCGCACTGATACTGGTCGTGGCTGTGTTCACAATGAATGTGGCCTCCAGTTTCGTGTCAAATCCTGCGGTCGCCACTTCATCCATACTGTTCATACTGCTGGCTCCATTCTTCGGTATTTCCACGAATCGGAAAATCCTTACACTTGGAGAGGCCACCCTGGTATTTGTCCCGATACTGTTCTTCAGCATCTGGCTGGGCACGATCATTCCCTTCGACCTGACAAAGATACTTGGCAGCGCAAAGGCAGCCAGCGTCGTATGGACCATTGCCCTGCTCTACTATGCGTCATTAGCCTCCATAATTCCGGTCTGGATCCTTCTTCAGCCAAGGGACTATCTCAATTCATTCCTGCTTTACGCGATGATGATATTGGGCGTAGTAGGTGTAGTATACGCCAGACCCGCCATTTCCCTGGCGGCGATAAGCGTCCCGTCCGGTCCGGTTCCCCAGGTCCTGCCGCTCCTGTTTGTTACAATTGCATGCGGCGCATGTTCCGGTTTCCACTCACTGGTGGCATCCGGCACCTCTTCAAAACAGATCGCTCAGGAAAAACACCTTCTCCCGGTCGCGTATGGTGGAATGCTTCTTGAGGGACTTCTTGCCATACTGGCAATAATCGCCGTGGCCCATCTTGACATGGAGGGTCTCAGGCAGCTCCTGACAGGTCCGACAAAGATTCCCGCCCCAATGGCATTCGCCGGCGGGCTGGCCACATTCTGTGAAAAAGCCGGAATCAATTACAATCTGGGATACAACTTCATGAGCCTGGCCATTTCGGCATTCATGCTCACATCCCTTGACACGGGAATGCGCCTGGCCAGATTTG
This sequence comes from Lentisphaeria bacterium, assembly GCA_045606125.1. Classification (GTDB taxonomy): domain Bacteria; phylum Verrucomicrobiota; class Lentisphaeria; order Oligosphaerales; family Oligosphaeraceae; genus RGIG3456. Next base: position 2,033 of record JAZURH010000370.1, read on the forward strand.
TACTTCAGGAACTTACACTGCCTAGCAATGACAAAGAAGAAAAGGCGCTTCCTGAAAAGACAATTTCACCCAAGGTCGCATATGTCAAGAAAGCACTTGGAAACAGCACTGTTGCAACTATCATAATAGCAGTATCCGGTTCATACCTGGCATTCAGCGGCGACGGCAATGACCTATGGCCCATATTCGGTTCATCCAACCAGCTGCTGGCCGCTCTTACGCTTCTTTGCGTGACGCTTTGGCTGATGCGCAATAAAAGGCCTGCCCTCTTCGCCATGCTGCCCATGTTTTTCATGCTGCTGATTTCAATCTGGGCATTGGTATGCCTGATAATGCAGAAATGGGGCAACCGGCTTCTTGTGACACTGTCAATGCTGCTTATAGCACTTGCCCTGTTCCTTATGGGACTGGCATTTGTAAAGCTGACATCCACGAAAAAAGATAAAAAATAAGCGCGGTTGACAGCTGCACAAAAAAAACGGAGGCCATTGAGACCTCCGTTTTTTTTGCACCATTTTTAATCAAAGAAATTGCGCCATGTAAAAGCAGACGCTGCATGGCGCTTCAAATGCAGATGGGACGGTCCAGCCTCATCTGCGGCATATCCCATTGGAAGAAGCGCCACAGGAACAAAGTTCTCCGGAATTGAAAGTTCCATACAGAGTTTTTTCCTGTCAAAGCATGCCACCCAGCATGTGCCCAATCCCTGCTCCACGGCTTCAAGCTGCATGTGAGCCGTGACTATGGCAGCATCCGTTCCGCCAATTGGTTCTCCCTCCGGATTTATCCAACAGGCATTTCTGTCATAGCATATCACAAAAGTAACGGGGGCACCAAACTGAAAATCCGTGCATTTGCGGATCTTCTCAAGCACAACCGGGTCATCTGCCAGAAGTATCCTCTGGGGTTGATAATTGCATCCGGTAGGGGCCAGAGAAGCAGCCTTGAGAACTGCCTCTATCTTATCCTGCTCCACCGGACGACGGCTGTACTTTCGCAAAGAATAACGCGCACTGGCCAATTGAAGAAAGTTCATAGTGCCCTCCTGTCTTTCATTAATTTGAAACAACTACACAGCCATTGACAAGAACATACCTGGCATAAGCCTGTATTTCACGAAGAGGATTACCTGAAAACACAGCAATATCAGCGTCTTTGCCAACTTCAAGTGAACCAACTCTGTCGTCTATGCCGAGAGTCTTTGCTGGATTTATCGTTATTGCCTTCCACGCCTCGTACTCATCCATGCCCTCACGGACGGCCAGTCCGGCGCACAGTGGCAGATGATGCAGCGGTATCACAGGTGAATCGGTAATGATGCTGACCTGAAGCCCAGCCTTCTGAAGTATGCCGGGAGTGGCAAAACTCTTTTCACGCAGTTCAGGCTTGGACTTGTGCCCTAAAGAAGGTCCTACCTGAACAGGGAACCCTGCCTCAAGAAGTTTATCGACTATCAGATGCCCTTCGGTACAGTGTTCCATGGTGAGCCTTATTCCGAATTCCCTGGCAATCCTTAATGCAGTAAGCATATCATAATCCCTGTGGGCATGCACTTTCAGAGGTATCTGCCCTCTTATAACGGGAAGCATCGCCTCAAGTTCCGGGTCATAGGCCGGTTTCTTTCCTTTTTCGCTATTATTTGCTTCTTCAAGATCCTCCGCATAGCGGACGGTCCTGGCAAGAAGTCCGCGAAGCAGAGAAGCCACACTCATCCTGGTTCTTGGTGAGCGTCCGGACTGTCCGTGAATGTTCTTCGGATTTTCGCCGAAAGCCGCCTTCATGGCAACCGGATCCTTGATGACCATATCATCGATACAGCTGCCATGCAGCTTTATTGCAACAGAGGTACCGCCTACAACATTGGCTGACCCCGGTGCTACGCATGCCGCGGTAATGCCGTTCTTCAACGAAAGCTCCAATTCCTCATCATCGGGATATATGGAATCTATTGCCCGCATATCCGGAGTAAGAGGCTTCATAGCTTCATTTACATCATTGCCTTCCCAACGCAAAGTGCTCTCCTGCATTCCGACATGAGTATGGGCATCTATAATGCCGGGTGTCACTATGCATCCGCTGCAGTCAAGAACTTCAGCTCCTGCTGGTACTTCAATATCCCTGCCTACTGCCGCTATCCTGCCGTCATCCCCGACAAGAACCTTGCCTCCATCAATAACCGCACCAGCCATTGTCATGACCTTGCCGCCATTCAACAAAATCATAAATACCTCCGTGAAATGTAATAGAAACTATCTGAAACAGATTGAAACATAAGGTAATTTCAACAACAAACTAACATGCTGCCGCGTAAAACAATAAAACAGCTTGCGATCAATACCATGCGGTACATTCCGACCATAATATTGAAATCATTTCCGATAATATGGATGCAATGATGACCGGGTCAAGAAAATAATTTAAAAAATTGATCATAAAGGCTGTACCGGGCAATACGGCTGTAGAAAAATATATTGAGTCCGATTGCAATACATACCGTCAATGCCATTTTATAATATTATTACAGAAAATGAAAATACTGCGGATGCTCTTAACGATATCCGCAAAATTGAAAACAAGGGAAAAAAATGAGCATTGTCTACACTGAAATGGTCTCCATGGAAGACGGCGTGGAACTGTACACAATCATAGTCCTGCCTGGAAATGGAAAGGAAAAATATCCTACCATCATATTACGGACTCCCTACGCTTCGACCAATGAAAACCTTGAAACTTACAGCAAAATTGACACATGCAATGGATATGCCCGCGTATATCAGCACTGCAGAGGCACCGGATTAAGCAAGGGAATATGCGTTCCATATATCAATGAAAGAAAGGACGGACTGAAATTGCTGGAGTGGATCAGACGCCAGTCCTTCTACAACGGTGAACTTTTTCTCCAGGGAACAAGTTACCTGTCATCAGTGCATTTTTCCTATATCGACACCGATCCGGGAGACATAAAAGGTGCCATACTTGCCGTACAAGACAGCTGCAGATACAATATTCTGTACCGCAACGGTTTCTTTAAAACCGGACTGCACGGCGGGTGGGCGGTAAACATGTACAAGAAAAACATGGACATACCCCGCAACATCTGCCCGGAAACATGGCGAACACTTCCGCTGGCCGGTATTACGAGACACATTTTCAACGAAACGGACACGCAGCTGGAGGAGGAACTGCTTCATCCGGACAAGGCAGATGTCTTCTGGCAAACAGCCGAAGGCGGAGGGGACTATGCAGACGCATGTGAAAAATGCTCCTTCCCAATACTTCTGGTAACAGCGTTCTATGACATATACACGGAAGGCGTATTCGACATGTGGGACAAACTGTCCGAAGAACGGAAAAAGAAATGCGCACTTCTGGTAACTCCCTTTGAACATTCATACGATCCACCGCCACGCAAAGAGCCTTCCGATATACCTGACTTCGAAAACGGACGCCCGGGTGAAGTCTGCCCGGAACTCACTGAAATGTGGTTTGAGCACTGCCGCATCGGCTCACCTCTGCATTTCATCGAATGTGGAAAGACCACATACTACAGACTTTTCGACAAAAAATGGCTCACGGCCCCCAGACTGAACAATGGAGAAAATATCAAAAAGCTCTATCTGACAGACAGCAGAAAACTGCATGAAAACCCACCGGAAACTTCCGGTTGCATAACATACACATACAATCCCTTCGCCCCAGCATCATTCGAAGGCGGCGTATGCAATAATTTCGGAGGCATGAAAGTCCAATCCCCGCCAGACAGCCGTTATGACATCATATCCTTTGAATCGGATCCGATAATAGAGGAAATGATCTGCGAGGGAAAAATAGAAGTTGATTTGCAATGCAGTTCCACTGCTCCGGACACCTGCTTCTATGTAAGACTTGACTATGTACGCAATGGAATAGCACTTTCACTGAGAGACGACATTGATTCTCTCTGCCGCATGATTCCGGAATACCCCCCCGGAGAAAAACGTACGCTGACATTTACATTCGCGCCACATGCCTTCAAACTGCTTCCGGGAGACAGGCTCAGACTTGATATATCATCTTCATGCCAGCCCTACTTCCAGATACATACAAACCGCAGAGGACTGCAATCCCTTCAAACAGGAGCAGACATTTGCAAAAACACAATTCACACAGGAGAATCACTGATAAGACTTTTTACAGTAAAATAGCTGCGTAAAAAATCCCGGAAGGCATCATACAGCTCTTCCGGGACAAGACGCCACCGCAGCAAATAATTTTGCAATAATGTGTACGCCATCTGCCGAGCCGACCTGCTTCCACTCCTCAATATTCCAAAGCAGACGGACACGGCAAAAATACAATCAATCTATGCCATTTATAATCTTATGGCATTGACGGCATAAATAGGCCATATCCTCCGCCTGCTTCCGCTGATATTCTGAAACCCACTTTCCGCTTCTGTCAATATCAGCAAGGGACTTATATGCTTTCTTAAACTCCACATTGACAAGCTTATGCAGTCCCTTGTTAAATCCTCTGTACCTGCGCGGATTATGTGCAAACATCCGGCAGCGTTTCTGTATATTATTCACCAATACGAATTCTTTCCACCGTTTTGCAAAATCTGACTCAAAATCCTTGCGGACCTCTCTGTCAAGTTCATTGCGACAATCCTTGTAATAAGGAGCAAAATACAGAATACGCAGAAGATCAAGAAACTGATATACATCTGAAATGAGCACTTCCTGTTCCATGTAAAGCTTGAGTGGAACCTTCTTGAAAACAGTACCCGAATGCAGGCGCAAGGCCATCCTTCTTACTGCATTGTCAAAATCCGTTCCTTCCTTTACCCATGTACATCTCTTTCTTATGGCATAAGTGGCCACACCGCAGACTTTCAATTCAGAATCAATGACCGGACCACCGCTGTTTCCTTCCACAAACTTTGCATCGACTTCAAGCAATTCAGGCCCTACGCCAAGAACCTTTCCCTCAACCCGGCGCACTACGCCTGCGCCTTCGCTGTTTCCAAGAACCGAGACCCTGCTGTTTATACTCGGTATACTTTTCAGCATTTCAAATGCCTTCACTCCTGCCGGAACATAGTCCAACGGTATTTTAAGTAAATCAAGTTTGGGCGACACATATATGGATGTCCGATCCGATATTTTCAACGGTACTCCGGAAACAGTGCGGCATACGATATGCCTGGCATCTGAAAAAACATGCTGATTCGATACAAGATACAATTTTCCATTGTCATAAAGTATAAATCCTGAACCACAGGCGGATGCATTGTCATTACGCGTTTCAACAATAACTACCGCAGCCATGGCATCGTCCGCATTTTTGACTATAAGAGATTTATCTGCACAATATGACCATACTGCCGTGAATACTAATAAAAATGAAATGTAACAAAAGACTTTCATGCAAAAAAACTCCTGTAAAACTTCCACTGTGCTCATTTCTAATATTTCTGAAAAACTTTGCATATAAGATAGCACAGGGGGTAGGCCAAAATCATGTCGTCTGTTTTTGGCAAAATCAAAAAATTAATTTTCCTGCTTGAGATAATGGTATTTACATATATTTTAAAGAAGATTTTGGCCAAAACAACAGGAATGGAAGGTACTTATGTCGTCAAAACACAGTCTTCACACTCTCAATAAGAATTCACTGCCGGCAAGAAAGCAGCTTAAGAGACTGGCTCATATAGTCGCCTTGCTGAAAACCTCAGACATGTCGGCTCCGGCCATTGTGGAAGAAATGGAGAATGCCTCAAACTTTTCAAGCATTGATATATCCTGCTCACAGAGAACCCTGCGACGGGATATCGAAGTACTGAGGAAAGACTACAACTGCCCTGTTGAATATGATAAAAGCAAACATGTTTACAGACTTTACAACAGGTTATGGGATTTTACACTGCCATCGTTCATGAACAACAATGAGCTGCTGGCAATAATCATCGGGGGAAAGTTCTCCAATGACATACTTCCACCCAGCATAAGCAGATGCGTGGACGATGCTGTCAATGAGGTCATCAGGTGCAACAGCGGCGAATATATCAAAGAAGGAAGAATAAAGGCCCTGAAAATACTCGGCAATACCGGGCAGACCATATCCGATGAAATCTTCAGCACTGTTTTCAGCGCATGGCGGCAATGCCGTGCAATAGTCATTGAATATGATGATTTCACAGCCCGGCATTCACGCAGAACAGTGGAACCACATGCACTGGTGCTTTATGAAATGCAATGGTGCATCGTGGCATACTGCCGCAGTAAAAAGAAGAAACGCATATTTCTGGTAAGCAGGATCAAACAAGCCATTGAAACTTTGGATTATTTCGTACCGGACGAAAAAATAATAGAAAGCATATCCCAGGACAATTTCCTGGGATTCAAGACATACGAGAAGATAACGATCAAACTGAATCATCAGGGTCTTCAATATGCACAATCCCATCCTCTTCGCACAAATCAGCAATACACTGCCCTGGACGGAGGGATGTTCGAAATGACAGCAGAATCAGTCTCTTTTGAAGAAATGAACAAATGGATACTCAGCCAGATACCCGGGGACGCCATACCGACAGCCCCGGCGAAAATTGTCCATTTATTCAAAAAATCATTAAGGGAAATACTGGACAAATGTCCTTGAATACCGGAAAATGCTCTGCAAAAAAACAAATAGCGGGAAAAATATGAAAACAGATTCCACAGGCGACTGGAACGCAGACCTGTATATGAGGTTTGCCGATGAACGTTCACAGCCGGCAAGGGATCTGGCTGCCCGCATTCAAGTACAAAATCCGGAAAAAGGCCTGGACATAGGCTGCGGGCCGGGAAACAGCACGGCCATACTTCATGGGCATTTTCCTGAAATGGCACTTACAGGCATAGACAATTCCGAAAACATGCTTGACGCCGCAAGGGCAAAATACTCCTATCTGGATTTCAGGCATCTGAAAATCACACCGGAATGCACGGAGATCACGGAACAATATGACATCATATTCTCAAACGCATGCCTGCACTGGATTCCGGAACACAAAACACTTATTCCGGCACTCTACAGCAAAACAAGGGAAAACGGTGTACTGGCCCTGCAAATACCATTGGTCGACTCCCTGCCCATAACAACAATGCTTGACCACCTTAAAGCCGGAGAAAAATGGCACGGTTACATTGGAAAAATGCAGCCATACGGCGCACTTTCACCTGAAGAATACTATGACATCGCAGTTTCACTCGGCAGCCGCTTTGCCATTTGGAAAACGGAATACATGCACACGGCTGAAAACATTGATGAAATAATACAGTGGTATTCAGGCAGTGTGCTGCGGCCATATATACATGCCATTCCCCCAAAAAAGCGGCTTCAGTTTACAGAGGAACTCAGAAAACTTGTTCCGAAGCACTACAGCCCCAGGCCGGACGGAAGTTTCGTCCTCAGTTTTGCCAGGCTGTTTCTTGTAATTACCAAAGGAAAGGACGCTTGACAAAGGCGTCATACACACAATGAATGAAATATTAAGCGCTCTGGTGATTTTCACAACCCATCTGCTTGAAGCCATAACCGGATTCGGCAGCTCCGTAATGGCTTTGCCGTTTCTTAACATCACAATGGGATTGCGCCCGGCAGTGCATCTTCTCTGCGTACTGGGATGGTTCATGGCTGCATACATCGTAGTGACCTCGAGAAAATACATAGTCTGGCGGGAATTCTTCTTCATCACAGGCTGGGTCGCCATTGGAATGCCGCTGGGACTGTGGATGTTCGACAGTTTGTCCCCGGCGGCGCTGTGCATAGTGCTGGGAGCCTTTATGATAGGCACGGGCATCAGAGGAGAAATACTGACTGTGAACAGCAAAAACAAAGGCATGACGGAAGGCACATTAAGCAGAAATCCACTTATGAAGCTGCTGTTGTTCAGCGGCGGAATAATACAGGGGGCCTTCGGTTCAGGCGGGCCTTTTATAGTCATATACTCAGCCAAGGCACTTCCTGACAAGCGGGTGTTCAGAGTAACATTAAGCATGCTGTGGCTCACGCTTAACAGCTTCAGGCTTGTCTACTGGGTATGTAGAGGGGATCTGGCTCCGGAGGGACTGGGCAAATCACTTATATGGGCATTTCCGGTGCTTGCCGCAGGTATATTTGCAGGGGATTTCCTTCACAAAAGAGTTAGTGAATATCATTTCAAGCTTGGTGTATACGGTCTGCTGGCAATATCGGGGATATTTATGCTGACCGCTAATGCCATAAAACTCAAATCTGAACTTTTTCCATAACAACCAGTCGTCAATTCAAATATTTCCAACCACAATTTTAATATTTTCAGGGAGTTGATCAAATGTTGAACTTTTCAGACTTGAACTTAATGAAAAAACTTGAGGCCGGCGGGCATGTTGTCGTAGAGGCATTCGGTTCCTCCAACACTCAGCGCAGAATCCCGGGCATGACATGGTTTGATTTCGTGGAGCTGGGCTTCAAGCTGCATTTCGGAAAAGGATGCGGGACCTTCATAAACACAGGCATAGGCGGAGACACCACAAAGATGATGCTTGACAGATTCGACAGAGATGTTAAGCGCTACACTCCTGATCTGGTGATAATAACTGCAGGCGGAAACGACTGCAATCCCAACTTCGGCATAACACCGGAGATGTACTACGAAAACCTCTGCGAACTTCACCGCAGAATAACCGATTTTGGCGGGCAGGTCCTGTTCCAGACCTATTATTCATGCCAATTTGAATATCTTCTCAAAGAACAGGCCGAAGGCTTTGTAAAGAATATGCAGATGATAAGAGTGGCAGCACAAAATCTGGAATGCGCCCTGCACGACAATTTCGCCAGATGGGAAACATTAAGGAAAGAATACAACAGCCTCTACAACTCTCTTATGGTGGATTCCATGCATGTAAACCCGGATGGCAATTCTGTCATAGGACTTGACCTGCTGCGCAGCTTCAATGTGGAAATCCCGGAACAATTCCGTTCAAGCTTCAGAACAGGGTACTTCATCCAGAAACTGCTTGATAACATAAACGCATAAAAAAAATCCCTGCACTTGCAGGGACCATCATTCCATATCCGCCCTGTCAGCGGATGAAACTTGTCGTCTGACGGGGTTCATCAAGTACAGGAGCGGGTATTCCCGCATCGCGTCCCGCCTGGATGTTCTTGAGCATCCAGGCCATCTTCAGGCCAAGATTGCGCATGATCTGGCACCCTTCAGCATCCTTGAGTACATCCTCCGCGCAGCTTCCGTGGACCATGTTCCAGTATTGTGAAGGCACAATGGGCATTCCGTTTATGGGATAGAACTTGTTCAATGTATCGAGCGCCGCGGATGCACCGCCTCTGCGGCAGCTTACAACGGATGCCGCCGGCTTGTTGGCATACTTGCCATGGGAACTGAAAAAAAGACGGCTCATAAAGGAAAGAATGTTTCCCGACGGAGCGGCATAATGTACAGGCGAACCAAAGACAAAGCCGTCCGCATCCGCTGCCAATTCGGCAAACTTGTTCACTGCATCACCAAGAACGCATTTGCCATGTTCACGGCAGTATCCGCAGGCCCGGCAGCTGCCCTGCACATCATTTCCCAGCCAGAAGATCTCGGTATCAATACCGTTGGCATTAAGGCTTGCCGCCACTTCGCCCAATGCAGTATAAGTGCATCCCTTCTCATGGGGACTTCCATTCACAAGCAAAACTTTCATCTTTCTACTCTCCACTGAATATTAGTCGATAAAACAGAATCAAAAACAGAAAAAACTAACACATAAAACCAAAATAAGCAAATCAATTTGCCGTAAATCGCAGAAACATAAGATTCTGACACAAAGAATTAGTCTCGCTTAATTCATTATAAAGCTGAATATTATCTTCTTCATGCAATATTATCACTTGGTAAAACATATTTTGTTTGTCCTCTTTAAATTGATTTTGAGGCAACCGGCATTAGTTTAAGAGATAAAACATTATCCAGATAGTGTAACGCGTTGAATAATGCGCTGACATATAAAAACTGAATTGAATTGCATCATGGAAAAATACTTGATAAAGGGCATGACCTGCGCTGCCTGCCAGGCCAGGATAGAACGGGCCGTGGCTGGTGTCCCGGGCGTAGACGAATATGCAGTCAGTCTTCTTACCAACACCCTGAGCGTATCTGGAAAACACAGCTGCGATGACATAATAAATGCAGTCAGAGAGGCCGGATATGGAATAAGTCCCTCAGGAAAATGCAGCAAGACAGGAAAGGCAGTCGTCTCAAACGCCGATACGCTTGAGGATGTTGAAACGCCGCTGCTGAAAAAAAGACTGTTATCCT
>JAZURH010000371.1:0-3303 GCA_045606125.1 Lentisphaeria bacterium
TCTTCCTAAGACCGCTTGGCCTCCGACTTCATAGGATTTTTCCCCCACCACAAGCGCCCGTCCCACATCCTGCAGACATCCTGCGGTTATCTCACTTGCGCTTGCGCTGCCCCTGTCTATCAACACAGCCAGCTTCACTGAAGAAGGCACCTTATAGCCGGCCGTCGCCCTGTATTTTCTCTCATAGGGAACAATGCCGCGTCTGTCAATATTCTGCATCCTTGAGACCACCACAAGCTCTCCTTCCAGCATAAAAAAGCTGCATATATCCACTGCGCTCCTTACAAGACCGCCGCCGTTTCCACGCAAATCAAGGATTATTCCCTTCATATCAGGCTTGTTCCTGAATGCCAGTTTCAATGCTTCCTCAAGCTGTTCCGCCGTATTTTCCGCAAATCCTATTATGCTGAAATACCCGTAATCCCCATTCCCGATAAATGTGCATCCCCGAACACTGTTCAGACTTATCATCTCCCGGGTCATCTCAAAAACAAGTTCCCTGCCTCCTTCAGACTTCCTGAATACAGTTATTTTTACAGGAACTCCCTTTTCCCCACGTATTGCATCCAGTACATCCTCAAACGAATGTCCTTCTGTCCTGACCTCGTCAACCGCCACTATTTCATCTCCGGGAAGTATACCAGCCTTTTCAGCCGGTGACCCTTTGATCACATGGACTACCACAATCTTTTTTTCCGACTGGACAGTGGTTATTCCCACTCCTGCAAATCTTCCGTCCAAAGCCTGATTTATGCTTTTAGCTTCCCTGGGGGGAAAATAGGCGCTGTGTTCATCAAGCCCCGAGACCATTCCATTCAATGCGCCGGCCAGCAGCTCTTCGCTTTGCACTTTATCCGCATCAACATAATTCTGCCTTATACTGCGAAGCATTTCTGCCATCGCACCCATCTGCGAAAGAACGCCGTTATCACCGCCCCTCAGTCCCCTGTCCCGTCTGTATACAAGGTATCCCACTGCAAGATTCAGCAGCAGCACTGCAAGAACACACACCTTGAAATATCCTGTCTTACTCAATGTCAAATCTCCATTTTTTTATTATAACGATATAACTTTACAACAGACAGGCACAATTTCAATGCAGGACATACGATTATACCGGCAATGGAATATCCTGCGGACAAAAAAAATCCCCTGCCCGAAAGCAGGGGACAAACTGCTTCAAACTCAGCAGTCTATTTTTTCAGCAAGCCACTTATCAAGTTCAGCAAGAGGCACGCGGACCTGAGTCATGGCATCACGGTCGCGTACGGTAACGGAGTTATCCTCCAGTGAATCAAAGTCAAATGTCACGCAGAACGGTGTTCCGATCTCATCCTGACGACGATAGCGCTTTCCGATGCTTCCGGTAACATCGTACTGGGCACGGAACTTGCCGCGAAGCTTGCGGTAAAGATCCGTGGCAGGCTCTTCAAGCTTCTTGCTGAGAGGCAGGACGGCAACCTGAACAGGAGCGATGTTGGGCTTGAAATGAAGGACAACGCGTGCATCCTCGTCCATGCCTTCCTTCTGGGTGGCTGCCGTATCTTCATCGTATGCGTTGCAGATAAGCATAAGGCAGATACGGTCAAGTCCGCATGAAGTCTCAACCACTGTGGGATAATATGTAGCCTGGCGCTCCTGGTCAAAATAGCGGCAATCCTGCTCCTGCTTGGAATAGGCAGCATGCTGGGACATATCCCAGGTACCGCGATGATGAACGCCTTCCACTTCACTCCATCCGAAGGGGAACTCAAACTCTACGTCAAGCGCCTTCTTTGCATAATGGGCCAGCTTTTCATGCCAGTAGATCTTCAGTTTGTCCTCGGATATTCCCAAAACCTTGGTGTAGAAGTTCCAGCGCTGCTCATGCCAGTAGTCAAACCATTCCATTGATTCATCCTCATGGCAGAAGAATTCCATTTCCATCTGTGTGAATTCACGTGAACGGAATGTAAAGTTACGGGGATTGATCTCATTGCGGAAAGACTTGCCTGTCTGGGCGATTCCAAAGGGAAGCTTCTGACGGGAAGCAATGCGTATGGTGTTGAAATCAACAAAAATAGGCTGGCATGTCTCGGCACGCAGATAAGCGGCATGCTCCTCGTCAAACACGGGTCCCACGAATGTCTTCATCATCAGATTGAACTCCCTGGGAGGAGTCATTGCCTTTGCTCCGCAAGCAGGGCATGTTGTGGGATCTTCCATCTGATCAACGCGGAAACGCTTTTTGCAGACGGTGCAGTCAGTCATTTCATCGGCAAAGTTGGCCAGATGACCGGATGCCTGCCAGACCATGGGATGGCAGATAATGGTGGAATCAAGACCTTCAACATTGTCCCTGTCTTCAACCATGTATTTCCACCAGGTGCGCTCGACAGCGCGCTTGAGAGCCGTGCCTATCGGGCCGTAATCCCAGAAACCGTTGATTCCGCCGTACATTTCTGAACTCTGGAAGATGAACCCCCTGCGCTTGCAGAGAGCAACGATTTTCGACATCAAATCTTCATTGTTTGCCATTTTCATCACCGTTTTTGCATTTATCTGTAATCTGGATTAAACGAAAGAGGTAATATACCACATCTACGGAATTATGCACCCCGGAATCCGTCCCCGCTGTCAAATTACTTCAGACCAAGGACATCCTGCATATCGAACATTCCGTTTTTATACTCCTTCAGGAACTTCACCGCACGCACAGCACCCTTGGCAAAAGTCTGTCGGCTTGAAGCCTTGTGAGTGAGTTCCACACGTTCTCCTTCCGTGGCGAATATGACTGTATGGTCACCTACCACGTCTCCGCCCCGCAGGGAATGCATTCCTATCTCGTGGCGCGTGCGTGCTCCGACCATTCCGACTCTGCCGTGCCTGGTATCCTCGCTATATGAGAGTCCCCGGGCTTCAGCAAGAATCTCACCCAGACGCTCTGCAGTTCCCGATGGCGCATCCTTCTTCTGGTTGTGATGCATTTCCACGACTTCAATGTCATAGCTGTCATCCAGAAGAGCAGCCACTTTTCTGCAAAGGGCGAAAAGGAGATTCACGCCCACACTCATATTCGCAGCAAACACTATGGCCGTCTTTTCAGCAAGCCTGGCAAGTTCAGCCCGATTCTCCTGGGACAATCCTGTAGTCCCTATTACAAGTGCCACTCCAGCATCCGCTGCCTTGCGGGCTATCTCCATGGTAGGTTCAACGGCACTGAACACAATAATGGCATCCGATGCCGCCAGCACGGCATCCGCATCATCGCTGATCTTTACGCCGGACAAAGTCGGATCGTAGCCATGTCGTTCTGTGAGCCAA
>JAZURH010000372.1:0-5336 GCA_045606125.1 Lentisphaeria bacterium
GCAGCTCACTCGTAATGAGCAGGTCGTCGGTTCAATCCCGACCTTTGGCTCCATTCGCCCGCAGTAATTGCGGGCTTTTTTCTTATATCCATAAAGACTATTGATGTAATTACATCTATTGAACAAAACTTTAAAAGGAGATTAGGATATGGCTGCTCTTGAGATGAAAGTCGATTCAGGTCTGCTTGGGAGCGCTTTGAATATATGCGCAAAGGTAAAGACTGCCGGCGGGCGCGCAATAATGGTCGGAGGATGCGTCAGGGATGCAATTCTGGGATTGCCCAGTAAAGACATAGATATTGAATGCTATGGAATATCCGTAGATGGAATAATATCCGCTCTTTCAGATGAATATTCTCTTGATCTGGTGGGAGTCAGCTTTGGAGTGATAAAGGTCAAGCACCATGAAATAGATATTTCTCTTCCGCGTCTTGACAGCAAATCAGGCAGCGGACATCGGGGATTCGTGGTGGAATGCGTGTCCGACCTTTCTTTCAGAGAGGCGGCCGCACGAAGGGATTTTACCATTAATGCAATAATGTACGATCCTCTGGAGGATGAGCTGATAGATCCATGGAATGGAGTGTCCGACTTGAAGAACGGAGTCATCAGGCATGTTTCAGAACATTTTTCCGAGGATCCGCTGCGTGTACTCAGGGCTATGCAGTTCACTGCACGGTTTGTTTTTCCGGTTGCTCCTGAAACTGTCGATATCTGCCGTGGGATAAGTCAGGATGAATTGCCCTGCGAGCGTCTGGCCGGTGAATGGGAAAAGCTTCTTTTCAAGGGGGCCAAACCTTCCATGGGATTGGATTTCCTGAAAAACTGCGGCTGGCTGAAATACTATCCTGAACTGGAGGCAATGGTGGGTTGTGAACAGTCACCCCAGTGGCACCCTGAAGGGGATGTGTGGCAGCATACCTTGTGCTGTCTTGATTCGGCAGCTAAAAGGCGTTCCGGCGTGTTTGAGGATGATATGGTACTTATGCTGGCTGCTCTTTGCCATGACATGGGAAAACCCGCTGTTTCCTTTGTAAGGGAAGACGGGTACATTACATCACCGGGACACGATATAGCCGGAGAGGAACCGACGCTTGCCTTTATAAAAAGAATATGGCAGAGGCTGGATTTCCCGGAAAAAGTTGTGCCTCTTGTGAAAAATCACATGGTTCCGTCCCAGTTTATTGCAAATAACGCAGGAGACAGGGGGTACAGAAGGCTGGCTTTGGCTGTCGGGCGTATTGATCTGCTTGTGAAACTGGCTGAAGCTGACACCGAAGCCACGACCGTGGATGTGCAATCGCGCATAGCGGACATTGCCAGGTTTATGGAGAGGGCCAAGACTCTGGACCTGGAAAAGGAAGCACCAAAGCCCATTCTTCTTGGCAGGCACCTTATACAGATGGGGGTGAAACCTAGTCCGGAAATGGGAAAAATGCTGAAAGATGCCTTTGAAGCGCAACTGGACGGTGTATTTACTGACTTGGATGGCGCCCTGAACTTCGGTAGAACACTTCTATGAGCGCTGCGCGCTCCCGCAAGCTTGCGCTTGCGGCACAGAACAGAAAAGAGCGCTGCGCACTCCCGCACTGCTGCGCTTGCGGCATTTCTGTTCTGTGGTGCGGGTGCAAAACCGCACTGCTGCGCAAGCAGCATTACAATTCCTCTTCGCCTACTTCCTTTATCCAGCCTCTCAGGTAATCTACGGCAGGTCCGCCTATGTCTGCGCAGCAGTTTGAACAGAAGATGATGCCTTCTGTCTTTCCTGATTTCAGATATTTATAGAAAGTCTCGCATTCAAACTTGATATCATCTATTGTGAGCGGCTTGCCTTCGCCATAGTTCCAGATGTAGCAGCCTGTCATGCGCCGTTTACCCGGAGTGCGCTCTATCATGCGCTCAAGGTCGTCCTCAAGTTCATTCTTTTCCTTGGGTGTGAGCATGTTCCAGTAAGTTATTCCATCGAATATCGACAGATAATCTTCAATATCATATTCCAGCTGCTGTTTGTACCAGACGACCCACAGCGGGATTGGTTTTCCGGGCACTGCCGTCTGAAGTCTTTCTCTCATATTGGATATAAAGCTTGCCGGATAGCGCCCCCACAGCGGATTTTCTTCGTTTGCCGGTCTGAAGAAGTCATCCAGGATAGCTCCTGTCACATTGCTGTATTTTGCTGCCTGGCGTATTACTTCCTCAGTGTCAGGCTTTTCATTGTTGCGCTTTGAACCGCCATCACCGATCGCAGAATATATGATCTGGCGCATGTCCTTCATCAGTTCTGATTCGCTGTCAAATGGAGGTTCCGGTTTTCCCAGCATTACGACGCGGCACATGTTTGGTATGCCCAAGTATTCTGCACCTTCCACGGGACCCATTTTGTTAGTCATGGGCAGTTTCCATGAAGTTGCGTTGCAGCGTGATTTCTGATGGGACATAGCGTCCTGTCCCCAGAGCCAGAAACAATCCTTTATTTTCATTGTTTGGTATCCTCGTTGTTACTGTTATAGTTTTATTGCTGAGGTAATTTCAAAACTATGTTGCTTACTAAAAAAAACAATCAAAAATTGATTATTTCTGATTTTCAGAATTTGAATTTTTCGTTACAAAAGGAAGAATTCGATGGATAATTTACTTAACAGAGAGTTGAAAGTCAAACTGGACTGCTTCAAAAAACTGACGCAGATGGAATTGTTCAGCAACATTGACGAGAGCATGGGGACGCTGAGCGTGGAGCAGGCCAGATTCATCAACAGTTACGCCCTCGTCAGCGGGAATGTCCGCGGCCTCGCCTCCCATGCACGACAGCCAGGCGGCCATCCCGCTGATGCAGATGAACAGGGAAAACACGTTCGCCAGCCTGTACAATGTCATGGACGCGGCGTACGACGCGAAGGCCATAGCGGATTTCTCCGCCTCGCCCGGACAGGTGGCGATCATAGACCCCAACAGGCGCAACGGCCGCGCAAGGGAACTCGCGCCGGCAAGAAAGGTGCATTACAAATGCAGGACGGCGGTTGAATGGGGCAACCCGGAACTTAAGGACGCCCACGGCGCAAGGTACGTGATGGTCGGGGGGGCCGCCAAGGTCTTCACGCACCTGATGCTCGGCGTCGTCATGGTGACTGCCAGGCATCTGCCGGAGCTGCTGTGCTGAACATCCGCTGAAAGCCAATGATGCAATGACAGAATGAAAAACTTGCAATTCTCAATTGCCGAAAGTCGGCTTGTGCCTGAAAACTGCCGTTTTTCGAGCCTGTCCATGGCATGGCGCATTGCTCCTTAAATATATGATTGCTTAATGAAAGAATAATTGCATTTTTATAACTTGAAGTCTTTAGACAAAATAGTTTTGAAATTACCGCTGCTGTTAAAATAATAATTATTTTGCCAATTCAGGACAGTTTGCCGTTATGAAGGCGCGGCAAAGTTCTTCTACCTCATTTCCATTGTTGCATTTCATTGCCTCGTCAACAAGATCTTCAGCTTCATGCATGCTTATGCTGCTTATAAGGCGGTTTACTTGGGCAAGGGACACGGGACTCATGCTTAATTCATGTATTCCCATGCCGAGAAGCAGTGGAGTATAAAGGGTGTCTCCAGCCATTTCTCCGCAGACTCCCACCCATTTTCCATGTGCCACTGCCGTGTCTCTGACATGCTTTATAAGTCGCAGAACAGCAGGATGGGCAGGCTGATACAGGTAGGCTATGTCCGCATTTGCACGGTCAACGGCAAGGGAATACTGCACAAGGTCATTGGTGCCTATGCTGAAGAAATCCACATGCTTTATAAGATTGTCCGCCATAAGGGCGGCTGATGGCACTTCGACCATGCATCCAATGTCTATGTGTTCATTGAAAGGAAGCCCTTCGTTGCGCAGTTCATTTTTCACCTGTTCAACTATGTCAAGAGCCCTGAGCAGCTCCTCCACTGCGCTTATCATTGGGAACATCATGCGTACTTTTCCGAATGCGGACGCACGCAGTATGGCGCGTATCTGAGTCCTGAATATCTCAGGGCGCCGCAGTGAAAAGCGTATGGCTCTTGTTCCCATGAAAGGATTGATCTCCCTGGGCAGGTTGAACTGGTTCATGAACTTGTCCCCGCCTATGTCCAGAGTCCTGAATATGACGGAATAGGGGTGAACCGCCTTCACTGTGTCCCTGTATGCGTTGAACTGCTCCGCTTCACTGAGCATGCGTCCAGAGTCTATGAACAGGAATTCCGTTCTGAAAAGGCCAATTCCCACATTGTACATTTTCTTTACATTCATGGCTTCCGAGGGAAGTTCCACATTAGCCACAAGGTAAGTCTGGTATCCGTCTCTGGTCTCCGGGGTTCTCTGGCTTGTGGATGCGAGCATCCGGGAAAGTTCCTGCTCCCGTTCCAGTTTCTGCTCCAGGGACGCTATTTCTTCCTGAGTCGGATTTACAATGGCTATGCCGCTTGCTGCATCCATTGCAATAAGCGCATTTTCCGGTACTGGCTCAAAACTCTGTTTTACCGCCACTATGGCCGGAAGTCCCTTGGCTCTGGCAAGGATGGCTGTGTGTGAAGTCCGGCTTCCGCTTGCTGTGATGAATGCCGCTACATTCCTGCAGTCTATGTGGGCTGCTTCCGTAGGTGTAAGGTCTTCAGCCAGCAATATGTATTTTTCGCCGTTGCTTTCCTTTTTTACCGGACCGTTGGTTCCTTCCAGATTCTGGAGCAGTCTTTTACATACATCCCGTATGTCTTCCGACCTGGCCTGGAGATACGCGTCCTCCATGTTCTCCATGTCGTGAGCTGCGCTTTTAAAAGCCGTATATACAGCCTTCTCCAGTGAGCACAGTTCTTTTTTCATGGTGTTTTCTATATTCTCCAGGAGTGTTTCGTCCTCCAGAAGCATTATATGAAAATCTATTATTTCGGAGAATTCATCATCTGTTCCCTGCCTGAGATTTTCCTGTATGTCCGCCAACTGCTCCGAAGCCAGGGCAATTGCTCTGTTCAGCCTTTGCAGTTCGCCGTTGATCTCTTCTGCAGTGATCTTTCTGCCGGAAGGTTCGTTCAATGCGTTGAGCTTCTTTCTGCATCTTGCGATTACAATGCCGTCGCTTACGCCAATTCCCCGCAGTACAATGGCTCTGCTGTTCTTATTCATGTCAGTCATTCGTCAGGATTATTAAAGAAATCTATTACTGCTTCCATTGCCGCCTGGGCGTCTTCGCCTTTTATTGTCACATTGAGCTTGGTTCCAGGTGATGCTGACAGGGAGATTATATCCAGGGCGCTGATTATATTCACAGATTTCCTGCCTTTGGAAAGCTTTATCCAAGTCGGAGGCCAAGCGG
>JAZURH010000373.1:0-5716 GCA_045606125.1 Lentisphaeria bacterium
CTGAAGAACAAATCTTGTCTGAGGCATTGGACCTTCTGCCGCATCAACAAGCAGAATAACGCCATTAACCATTTTCAGAATTCTCTCCACTTCGCCACTGAAGTCAGCATGTCCGGGAGTGTCAATAATATTGATTATATAGTCCTTATAGGCAAATGAACCGTTCTTCGATGTAATGGTTATTCCCCTCTCCCTTTCCAGGTCATTGGAGTCCATCAGGCGTTCCGCCACCTTCTGATTACTGCGGAAACTGCCGCTGAATTTGAAAAGCTGGTCGACCAGAGTTGTCTTGCCATGGTCGACGTGAGCAATTATGGCCACATTTCTAATTTTGCTTTGTTCCATTTTCGTAGAATATGATTTTCCCTTCTGCCGCTCCGGCTGTCATTTGCGGGCACACTATGTCAAATGCAGTGCCTGCATCCGGCGCATAAAAACACATGCCGGAAAGATCCGCCGCACCTTATGCGCCACGGCTCTTTTCCGGCGTGGATCCAACTGCATTCAATGCAGCGGAAAATTGCCGGGAAAACTGCACACATGTACAATTCCCCGGCAGATTGGCATATCATGCCTCAGGCTTCACAGCGCTGGCTCCAATGCGGAGGCGCAGAGCGTTCAATTTAATGAAACCGGTGGCATCAGCCTGATTATACACGCTGTCCTGCTCGAAAGTGACGATTTCAGGATCATAAAGGGTGTAGGGTGAACGGCGGCCGCTGATAAAGCAGTTGCCCTTGTAGAGCTTCAAGCGGACTTCACCAGTCACATTTTCCTGACTCTTTGTGATTGCCGCCTGCATGAACTCGCGCTCAGGTGAGAACCAGTAGCCGTTGTAAATAAGATCGGCATACTTGGGAACCATCTGGTCGCGTATGCTCATGACCTCACGGTCCATGCAGATTGATTCCAGAGCCCTGTGGGCATGGAACAGAATGGTTCCGCCGGGTGTTTCATATACGCCGCGGTCCTTCATTCCGGTGTAGCGTGTTTCAACGATATCAATGCGTCCGATGGCATGCTTTCCGCCAAGGCGGTTAAGTTCGCGCATCAGATTGGCAGGTGAAAGTTTCTTGCCGTCAATGCTCACGGGAATACCCTTTTCAAAGCCCAGAACAACATATTCGGGCTTGTCAGGAGCCTGTTCCACCGGCACTGTCAGGATATGGCATTCTTCCGGTGCCTCTTCCCATGGATCCTCAAGGGCATATCCCTCAAAGCTGATGTGAAGCAGGTTGCGGTCCATTGAATAGGGCTTAGACGCGCTGATGGTGATCGGAATCTTGCGATCCTTGGCATAGTTGATAAGGTCAGTGCGGGACTGGAAAGTCCAGTCGCTGCTGCGCCAGGGTGCGATGACCTTGATTTCGGGATTCAAAGCGTATGCGCTCAGCTCGAAGCGGATCTGATCATTGCCTTTTCCTGTTGCGCCATGGCAGATGTACTCTGCATTTTCGGCCTTGGCGACTTCAACCAGGCGCTTTGCAATGAGAGGACGTGCGATGGATGTGCCGAGAAGATACATGTTCTCATAGATAGCGTTGGCCTGGAACATGGGGAAGATGTAGTCCTTGGCAAATTCTTCTGTGAGATCCTCGACGTATGACTTTACGGCACCTGTACCCTTGGCCTTTTCATCCAATCCGTCAAGTTCCTCTTCCTGCCCGACATTCGCGCAGTATGTAATAACTTCGGCATCGTACTTTTCCTGAAGCCACTTGAGGATGCAGGATGTGTCCAGACCACCTGAATAGGCAAGAACCACTTTCATTGTGAAGAACTCCTTCTGTCTTTATTTATGAGATTTCCCGTTCAATTTGCCCCATCCACAGAGTTGGGAAAACATTCCGGGTATACAACTTCATCTTACGCAAAAGATGCAAACGCATCTTATCCGAACGGAATCAATACTATGTACTTTTTTACGCAGATTTCAAGCTGAGACCATGAAAAAGAACCACTTTCTGCAAATAAAAAACATGGAAACGGAACATGGCGCATAACAGCGCTGCTGAAACATAAACAAACTGGATCCAGTTAAATAACTGGATATCCCGGTACATTTTCAATATCGCTCCATTCCCATGGGAAATGACAATTCACAGTACAAGCATCACCCATCCATCATGGATATGTCAATATGCGAAGAACGATACTATTTTGACTTATAATACAAAAGGCAATGACAGAAACCTTCAAAATCCGGATCCTTTATCTGATTGCGGAACTCTTCGCACATACATTTGTTTTCCTCTGTCCGCTCCAGACGGCAGGGACAATACCCACCCGTCCGCTTGAGGCCGTCCTTGACCTTCGCCACGATTTCTGCATCAGTGTTCAATGTTATTTTCATTGCCATTTCTCCAATCTTGCGATTACAGCACACTAATCTCAACTGCGCTTATGGGATATTCTACTTCAAAAACTGAAAAATTGCAAGACAGAAGCCCAATAATCAAAAAAAAAATCCCACCTTTTCGAAAGGCGGGATAAACATGTATTCAATGATTGCCGCATCTGCGTTTCATCTGCTTGATCTCAAGCTTCAATTCAGAATTGCTCTGAATCTTGTCCTCAATGGCCTTCACTGCATGAACCACAGTTGAATGCTTCCTTGAGAACTTTTCAGCAACGGAAGCTATGGAAAGCTGAGTCAGTTCCCTGGACAGATACATTGCTATCTGCCTTGGCAGAGCAATGCTGGCAAGACGGCGCTCACCGATTATATCCGACACACGAAGATCATAATATTCAGCAACAACCTTCTGTATATCTTCAACGGTCACATTGCTGCCGCCTTCCTCGGCAATAAGATTGGCAAGAATGCGCTCAGCGGCCTTTACATCTATCTTAACGCCAGAAATGGACGCCAGAGACACCAATTTGAAAACACCACTTTCAAGACGGCGCACACTGGAACGGAGATGTTCGGCAACATAGCGCACAACATCGTCGTTCAGTTTATAATCCTGCTCTTCCTGCTTTTTGCGTATTATGGCTATGCGGGTCTCCAGATCAGGAACCTGTATTTCAGCGGTAAATCCGCATTCAAACCTTGATACAAGGCGCTTCTCAAGTCCATTTATCTCCTGGGGGGATTTGTCCGATGTCATCACAATCTGCTTGTGGGCATTGTAGAGGGCATTGAATGTATGGAAAAATTCCTCCTGGAACTTCTGCGTGGTGCCGATGAACTGCACATCATCTATGAGCAGAACATCCAGACTTCTGTATCTTCTTCTGAATGCCATTGCCTGATTGTGGGACATGGCCTCCACGTACTGGTTCAGCATTTCCTCGCTGGTGACATACATCACCTTCGCAGAAGGAGTACGCCTGAGGACCTCCTGGGCTATGGAATGCAGAAGATGCGTCTTGCCCATGCCTGTGGAACTATAGATGAAATAGGGATTGTACTGGGTTCCTGGAGCCTCGGCGACTGCGTTGCTGACCGCAAACGCTATGCGGTTGCAGTCACCGACAACAAACTTGTCAAATGTGAAGCGCCTGTCAAGACTGACCAGACTTCCCTTCTCATCCAGTTTCGGTTCGCTGCCGTTTACAGAAACATTCTCACTGTTGCCTTTTGCCGTTTTGACAGCTGACTTGCGCCTTATGCTCACGCTTTCATCTGTCTTCGGCTTCTCCTGAGCAGGCTTCTGTGCAGGCTGTTCCGCCTGAACGGCCTCGAAGACCACAGTGTACTTGCTTCCTGAAACAGCCTCTACTGCTTCCTCAATGGCTTCCTTGAAGTTGCGTTCAAGCCAGAATATCCACATTTCATTCAGCACGCCGAGGAACATCCTGTCCCCCTCAATGCGCAAAGGGATAATGGGCTTGATCCCACGACCATACATGTCTGTATTTATCTGGTCGTGCAGATATGCCGTAGCATCCCGCCAAATGTCATTCAATCCTGTCATACAACGAAACTATCTTAAAAGCAGTTGCCTTTCTCCAAAAACGAAAGTTTGTTTTCACAGACGATAAAAAAGACCCCGCAAGAATTTATTCCTGTGGGATCGACTATCATCCGAACGCCCACTATTTTAAGCCTCAATCTCAAGTCCGCAAATCAAATCTTCATTTTTTAGACAAAAGTATTCGGGACTTTTCTCTTAGTATGGAATAGTTTCACCATATTTAAGCATTTTATTTTTTATTTTGTCTCAAAGGCTATTTTTAATAGGCATTTTTCCCTCATTTTTCAAGCCCCAAATGATGATTTTTGTTGTAATTATTGATAACTATGGCTAAATAAGCCAACTTACAATTTTAAACACTCATATAATAGTTAATATTTTTTAGTAATACAATTATTCGTAATTGATAAAATTAAATACATGGCAACTTGAAATAGAGGGTCTGAAATATATAATCAAAGCAAAGAAAAACACTGAAACATTTCCGCGCTGACGGTAAACTCATGCAAAAAACAAAATGAGATACATGAAACAAAATGAATGTACAGCCTTTCTTCCCACTTGCAAAAGAGACATGGAAGCCAGAGGCTGGAAGGAACTGGACATACTCCTCGTATGCGGTGACGCATACATAGACCATCCATCCTTCGGAATACCGCTTCTGGGGAGAGTCCTGGATGCAGCAGGATACAAAGTTGGGATAATTTCCCAGCCCCGATGGGACAGAAAAGAGGATATCATGGCCATGGGAAGACCAAGACTTTTCTGCGGCATAGGCGCCGGCTGTCTGGATTCCATGCTTGCACATTATACGGCATTCCGCAAAAAAAGGCATGATGACGCATACACGCCTGGCGGCAAGGCGGGTGTAAGACCAAACAGGGCTTGCATTGCCTACACTGGCCTGGTGCGTTCAGCTTTCCCGGGACTGTACACTGTAATCGGTGGAATAGAAGCATCCCTGAGGCGTACAGCCCATTACGACTTCTGGTCAAACAGCATTAGACGCTCAATCCTTTTTGACAGCAAAGCCGACCTTCTTATATATGGAATGGGGGAACGGCAACTTCTGCAGCTTGCGGCAAAAATGGAAGCGGGAGAGTCCCCGGAAGGCATCCCCGGAACGGCATGGATAGCTGACACCCCGGAAAATGCGGAAACACTGCCCTCATACGAGGAAATAATACAGAACAAAGCGGCTCTTATGACTGCCACACTGGCACTTGAACAGCATGTCCACTCTGGAGACAAACCGCTGGCTCAGGCCCACGGCAGGAAATATGTGATAATCGCCCCACCACAGCCCAAGATGACAACGGAGGAAATGGACGCCATCTACGCCCTGCCATTCACACGCCGCCCACATCCATCATACAAAGAGCATATACCCGCCTTCGATACAATAAAATGGAGCATGACAGCCGTGCGCGGATGCGGGGGCGGATGCGCCTTCTGCTCCCTGGCCCTCCATCAGGGCAGGCATCTGACCTCCAGAAGCGCCGATTCACTTAAAAATGAAGTTCGGTCCATGACAGCCATGAAGGACTGGAAAGGCAGCATTTCAGATGTTGGCGGTCCCACTGCAAACTTTTGGGGAGCTTATTGCAGCAAGGAAGGAAAAGGATGCAGACGCAGCAGCTGCATGACGCCCCGCCTGTGCCCGAATCTGATATTGAAACAATCAGAATATCTGAAAATGCTGCGCAGTCTGAAGCGTATGGACGGGGTGCGCAACGTAGGCATAGCAAGCGGAATACGCCATGATGCAGCGTTGACCGAACCGGCATTCATAG
>JAZURH010000374.1:0-6250 GCA_045606125.1 Lentisphaeria bacterium
GATCGCGACGGCATGCCGAAGGTGCGGCAGCACCGGCTTTAAGCAGTTCGCCTATCAGTTCATCTCCCACGGGCCGTGTCTGAAAACGCCTTACACTGCGCCTTGAAAGCAGCGGGTCTATGCGCCTGTCGGCCGCAGGTCCTGTATTTCCCGAGCGGATCTGGCTTATTACGGAAGAAGTGGAACGCCCTTTCACAAACGGAATAAACACGAATTTTGCACCAGCAGCAGCCAGCAGGTCATGCTCCTCACGGTCAAGTGAATCCTCGGTATAGTCCCCGCCTTTCACATACACATCAGGATGTATTGCCCTGAACACAGAACATGCCTTCGGTTCATCAAACATAGTCACAGCTGCAACGCATTTCAGCGAATCAAGAAGATAGGCCCTGTCCTCCTGGCATACCACAGGCCTTTCGGGGCCCTTGAGAGCCCGCACGGAAACATCGCTGTTCATGGCCACAAGCAGGCAATCTGCAGTTTCGGCGGCGGCGGCAAGATACTCCGCATGTCCCCTGTGCAGCAGATCAAAAGCCCCATTTGTAACAGCCAAAGTCTTACCCGAGGCCTGAAGTTCCCGGGCCCAGGCCGCTGCTTCTTCAAGAGTAAATATCATTTTCTTCCTCCTTTGCGCTTCCTGCCGCTGCGCCTGAAATCCCAGGGAGGCACGGCTCCTTTGTCCGACCATAGGCCCAGATTATTTTTGCGGGCCATTTTTTCCGCATCTGCCAGAGCTTTTTCCTCAGGTGCAAAATATACATAGTGCCAGGCCAACCCGGCCTGAACCATTTTAAGGTTCACATTCTCGCCATCTACATAGACAGTGCCAAGAATACGCCCATACTTATCTTTTTCCCGGTATTCTATGCGCACGTTTTTATTGAACACCATTTGAGAAAGATATTGTTTGGACTTCTGTCCGAAGGCCTGCCTGCTCTCCGGAGCATCTATCCCCCACAAACGCACACGATGCTGCTTCCTGCCGGAATCAATAACTTTTATCGTGTCACCATCACTCACTCCCACAACATAGCCGTTAAGAGTATCAGCCATGACAAAAACACATAACAGGACAGCAACAATTGAAACTTTTAAAACATTCATTTTTCCTCACTCCCTTTGATTAAAAGACCAATCAAACCCGGTATTCCCATAAAAAACGCATTCAAACGAAAAAAAAACGCAGTACCGGAAAGATACTGCGTTTTCCTGAAAACTCCAATCTGCAGTGCAGATTAAAGAATGTCCCCTCCCTGCGGGGCATGCGGACTTATTTGTCAGCTGCTGCGGCAGCTGCGACAGCCTGCATAGTCACCTTCGGGCGCTTGAGGAGAAGGCGAAGCTGATCGGCCTGCATGCCTTCAACTGTTGCCACATCAACGCCCATCGCCACCAGGCGCTTCCTCTGTGCCTTGATGCGCTGGCGCTTTGCAGCACCCTGCTTGATGGGACGAACCTTGTTCTTGTTGCGGAATGTACTGGTTGCCATTATTGTGCTCCCTTATTCACTTGTTAGTTTTATAATACACAATGAAAATTTGACGCAGAATATAGCATTATTTCTTTTTTTTGCCAACCGCCATGTCAAATTCAGCTGATTAAAACATAAAAATTATGAGGTAATTTCAAAAATAGCGCAAAATGCGCATTTCTAAGATAGTTTTGAAATTACCTCTTATGAATACTTCACGCTTCAGGCTTCTGCAAACGGCTGTTTGCCCGTGAAAAGATCAGCCCGGCAAACAGGGCCGTAAACGGAGCCACAAGCACAAGAGAGAAACTCCCTATAAGCGTCTTGACGACTTCCGATGCCACCAGAGGATTATTCAGGATCTCGCCGACTGAATTGCCCTGAGCGCAAAACATCATCATCAAAGTGATATATCCGCCGGAATAGGCCAGCAGCAAAGTAGTCGTCATGGTACCGACTACACTGCGGCCCATACGCATTCCGGATGCAATAAGCGCACGGGCGCCCAGTCCCGGAGAATGCAATGCTACTTCACTCACTCCGGCTGAAATATCCATGGCCAGATCCATTACAGCTCCTGACGAAGCCAGTATCATGGCTCCGGCAAAAAGATCCGGCAGATTCAATGATTCATATCCGGCAAAAAGCAGAGTCTGGCTGTGGGGCAGAACAGCTCCGTTTATATGCATGAGGGAAGTGAAGGCACCCGCTATGCAAAGTCCGACAAGCACCCCGCAGATAGCGCCTAAAAATGCAGCTGTTCCCTTGCGGGTGGGGCCCGCCACAAGAAATATTATGGCAGCAGAAAGAAAAAGTACTGCAAAAAACACTACAGGCGAAACGGGCCATCCCCGCAGCACAAGCGGAATGACACCTTTCCATATCACAAGGCAGCTGAGATAGAAACTGAAAAGAGCTTTCAGTCCAACCCAGCCGCCGAATGCGAGGAGCAGGACGCAAAACAAACCGAAAAGCACATACGTCCAAAAACTCCTGTCAAAATCCTGGGCGATGACATATCCTGAATCAGGGGAAAAATCTTCCGGAGTTATAACAATTATCCTGTCTCCCGGCCTGAACATCTTGTCCAATTCAAGATGGGCCCGAAGTTCATTTGCCGCCACAAACTCCCTGCCCTTGTACTTTCCCTCCAGCATCAGCACCTTAAGGCGCTGGGATCCGTATTTTACTATTCCCTGGGCTATTATACCCGAATCATCAACTTCAAGTACCTTTGCAGAAGCCCTGCCGCTCCCGTCAAGCAGAGGCGGGGACGGCACAAAGTACATCAGCAGACAGCAGGCGCCGAATACCAGGACCATTGCAAGATCCTGTTTCCATTCATGTCCGGGAAACAAATACATGGAACTTCCTTACTTTAAAAGTTCCCTGAGTTTCACTGCTATGTCCGTGTTTTCCATCATACCCTGGAATTTTTCCGCGCCTTTGCCCTGTGCAGTTGTAAGTACCGGCAGAGATGTATGACCGCCTGTATTCCAGCCAACGCCGGCCTTGCCCATCATGACACGCCGGGCAGCATCCGCAATGCGCTTCTTTTCAAAACCCTCTTTCAAGACTTCAAGTTCCTTGGCATTTATGGCCATGACATCATTGCCTGTAAACTTGAAGCCGTAATATTTTTCAAGCAGGACCTTTGCATCCTCAAAACTGAAATTCTCCTTCTTGCCTGATTCCTCTGAATAGATCTTCGCAAAATTTCCCGTTGATACCTTCTGGAATCCAAGACGCTCCACATTAAGATGATTTCCCGACCCGGCGAATCCCATGGTCATGCCGCCGGTCTCATGGTCCCCGGTCACAACGATTAGCGTATCATCCCTGTGTTTTTCAGCAAACTCAAGGGCAACGCGCACGGCAGCATCCAGATCGGCAACTTCTTCCATATTTGTGGCTGCATCATTCGCATGACCGGCAATGTCAATAAGTCCGCCTTCGGCCATAATAAAAAAGCCGTCCTGATTATCCAGAAGCTCTATTGCCTTGGACACATACTCGGCGAGAGCCGGATTATTTTCCCGGTCGCCTCTGTCAAGACCATACTTAAGATAACCGGCCGGGACAAATGCCATAGTCTTTCCGCCACCGGACTTCAAAGCCCTCATTTCAGCAGCGGTAAGCACGACCTTGTAGCCTGCTTTTTCAGCCAGTTCATATACATCGCCCTTGTACTCCTTGCTTTTGGGGTCATTATGCCTCAAGACGCTTCCACCGCCGAAGAAATCGAATCCAGACGCTACCATATCCAGCCCCAGTTCATAGTACATATTGCGGTTGGTCCGGTTGCCATAAAATCCTGCAGGAGTAGCATGGTTTATATATATGGATGAGATTATTCCTACTTTGCGCCCGGCTTTTTTAGCCGCGTAAGCCACGGATTCCAACTTATTGCCGGCAGGGTCGACTCCTATCATATAGTTCTTTGTCTTCTTTCCACAGGCTATGGCAGTTGCAGCAGCAGCTGAATCGGTGATATAGCTGCTGGAAGAATAGGTGCTTGTCACCCCCTGATACGGGAAATGATTGAAGCAGATCTTAGTCCCCCTCACCTTTACTGCATATTCCTCTGCAAGCATGCGCTGAGGTATGGACATACCGTCCCCTATGAAAAGAAATATATACTTAGGCGAGGCTGCGGCGCAAAGCACCAGACAAAATACAGAAAAAAGAAAAATAATTTTTTTCATGATCAAGTTCTCCTGTTACTATAAAATTTACTGAAAAACTTCCGCTGACAGGAGTAATATATTCACAAGCCCGTTTTTTTCCCTTCATGGAAGAAAATAAATCTTTGACTTGCTGCTCATGGAGCCTGCCCGTTTTTCTGTAATCGCTTTACAAAAGCGGAAGAAAAATGTATATTACCTTATTTTTGCATTACAAACAATGATTATCTGCTGAACAATGAACGGAATATACAAAATAAGGGCGGCTGCCCCGGTTGTGAAGCTGGCCCGCCCTGCTGAAAACATCAAGGCGATTGCTGAGGAATATTCCAGGGCAGCAGAAAGCAATGCGGCAATGCTGCTTCTGCCGCGGCTGTCGCTTACAGGCTGCACATGCGGTAACTTCTTCCTGCAGTCGTTCCTGCTGGAAGGCGCTCTTGATGCTCTGAAAAAATTAAAGAAAGCAACAAGCGAAGGAGGTCCGGTTCTTACAGTGGGACTTCCACTTGCGTTGAACGGTGCCGTGTACAATGCAACAGCTGTAATGTTCAAAGGCTCCATACTGGGCATTTCAATTTCCACCATTGCATCCGGGCCGTTTTCATCAGGACTTGGGCTCACATCACGGCATATTTGCATAGACGGAGAAAATGTGCCGATCGGAACAGATATTATCTTCAATGCAGGAAGTCTGCGTTTTGCAGTAATGGACTATGACGATCTTTTCGCTCCAATGTCATTCGCGGACATGGCGGCTCTTGCTGGCGCCCATCTTATAGTCTGCCCGGCGGCAATACAGGATCTCCCCGGAAGCACAGCCGCGACGGCGCAGCAAATACAATGCACCGCGGCCAGACTGAAGGCAGCGATTGTGCTGGCATCCGCCGGCGCAGGAGAAACTGTTTCTGACATCCTCTACGCCGGATGTACGATCGCGGCGACAACAGAAAAATGCAGCGAATCCCGTGACGGCTCCATAGATCTGGACTTTGCGCCCGCATGGCTTGATTTTGAAAGAAGAAGCGCCGGTTTTGGAAAAGGATTCTTAACAACAGATATACGGGAAACTGCCATTCCACAACTGCCTGAATACGGAAAACTTGACGGTTTGGGACTTTGCCGCCTTCCCTTCGTACAGAAAAATCACGCAGCGGAAACAAAGGAAAGCATGGCAGTTCTGGATATACAGGCAAAAGCACTTGCCGCCAGGGCCGGCGCCATCGGAGCAAAAAGACTTGTGCTGGGACTCTCCGGAGGACTTGACTCCACATTGGCTCTTCTTGCCTCAATAAAGTGCGCCGAACTGCTCGGGCAAAACCCGGATTTTGTTCTGGCTGTAACCATGCCGGGAATGGGAACATCCGGAAGGACAAAAGGAAATGCTGCCGTTATAGCAAATGAACTGGGCGCAGAACTCCGCGAAATCGGAATAAAAGAAGCAGTTCTCCAGCATTTCAGGGACATTTCACATGATCCTGAAATGCTGGATGTGGTATATGAAAATGCACAGGCAAGAGAACGGACTCAGATACTGATGGACCTGGCTAATCAGGAAAACGGCATTGTCGTGGGCACGGGAGACCTTTCGGAAATCGCACTGGGATGGTGCACTTTCAACGGCGACCACATGTCAATGTACTCCGTCAACAGCAGCATTCCCAAAACGCTGATGCGCTCAATAATCGCATGCTATGCCGAATACGCCCCGGAAAAACTTGCCAAGGCTCTCGTGGACATTGTAGAGACGCCGGTATCACCGGAACTGCTTCCCGGAGCACAGCACACAGAAGAGATCATAGGCAACTATGATGTACATGATTTCCTGCTGTTCCATTTCATAAGGCACGGATGCAGCCCGGATGACCTGCTTGAAATGGCAGTTTATACTTTCCGGGACATATATGCACCGGAAAAGATAAAAGGAATAGCGGCCCTGTTCGGAAAAAGATTCCTGACACAACAATTCAAGAGAAACAGCTGCCCTGACGGAATACAGGCAGCAGCTGTTTCTCTCTCCCCCAGAGGCGCATGGTCCGCACCGTCGGACATATCGCCTTCCGCATGGACAATGAAATAAAAGAATATCAGATCATGT
>JAZURH010000375.1:0-8089 GCA_045606125.1 Lentisphaeria bacterium
AGATTCGATCAGGTCTATAAGCTGATTTGATGTGACTCCCGGTTTTCCTATTACCTGGATCTGGGCGCAAAGCATCTTGTTGAAGCGCATTATCTGGTTGGGGCCATTGAAGAAATTGGCTTTGCCTATGGATGAAAGCGGGACCATGTCCCCGTCCTTGTTGGGAACCAGAAGTTCAGGTATGTTGTTTATGGAACGGCGATTGTCCTCAGTCGCCTGTATCTGCACCTGATAGTTTCTGTTATCCAGTGTGAAGTCGTTAATGTAGAATGATGCCAGGTTGTTCTGAAGCACGGAGAATATGCCTGATGTGTTTATTCCCAGAGTTTCAGCCTTTTCTCTGTCTATGTCAAAGAACAGCTGAGGTGTATCTGCATTGTAGGAGCTCAGTGCGAACTGTGTTATGGGGGCTCCCATAAGTTCTCTGGTCATGAGCTTGGCCTGTGTGGACAGTTCTTGCGGGGTGACATTGCCTATGGCGCACAGATTGAATTGAGCTCCGCCGACGGCGCCCAGTCCGTTGATGGCTGGAGGTGTGAAGCAGTTGATTCTGGCGGAGGGTATCGTGGCGCCCACTGCCTGGAGTTTTGCTATCATGTGCTCTATATTCATTTCCTTGTCCTTGCGCAGATCCCAGTGGTCAAGCTGCACAAAGCCCATACCGGTGTTTTCTGCGCTTCCTGAAAGGAATGAGAATCCGGAGAAGAAGAATGTTGACCTTACGCCGGGCATGTCCTTGATCTTTTCATGGAACAGTCTGAGTACTTTGCCTGTACGTGCCTGAGAAGCGCCCATTGGAAGTTCTATGTTCACGATGACCATGCCCTTGTCCTCCGATGGGAGGAAAGATGTGGGTGTTTTCTGTGAGTACCAGTACAGAAGAGCACCGAGGCAGAGGAACAGTATTCCTGTGACGGCAATGCGCCTTACCAGCAGTTTGACGAAGAACAGATAGAAGCTGCGGCTGCCGTCCATTACTACATTAAACGGCTTGAATGCCCAGTGGGGTTTACCCGGTTTTCTGAGGAATATGGCGCATAGTGCCGGGGAAAGCGTCATGGCAACTACAGTTGAAAGACAGAGTGATATGCACATGGTGATGGCGAACTGGGAATAGAGTTTTCCCACCATTCCGCCGTAGAAGGCCAAAGGCGCGTAGCATGCCACAGTTACGAGGGTCGTGGCAATAATGGCGCTTGTTATCTGTCCCATGCACTTGATCGCCGCTTCTTTCGGTGTTATGTTGGGATCATGTTCCAGGTTTGACTGGCAGTTTTCGACAACGACAATGGCGTCATCGCAAAGTGAGCCGATGACAAGTATAAGTCCGAACATGGAGAGCACATTGATGCTCATTCCTATTGCAAGCATGAAGGGGAATGTTCCCAGAAGCGCGACAGGAATGGCCACTGATGGAATGATGGTGGCGCGCCAGTCCTGGAGGAACAAATATGTAATAAGCACGACCAGTGCCAGTGCTACGACCAGAGTCGTTACGATTTCCTTCATGGTCACATCAATGAACTCGGTTGGGTCGTATGCTGTCATGTAGTCAACACCTTCGGGGAAGCGTGCCTTCCACTTGTCCAGCTCCTCTCTTATTCTTGCCATGGTGCCCAGGGCGTTGGCGTCAGGCTGTCTGTAGATTGCCATTCCCACACACTCATTGCCGTTGAAGAACACTTCGCCAGTATAGTTGTTGGAGCCGATCTCTACCCTGCCTATGTCTTTCAGCTTGATGATGGAGTTGTCTTCTCTGTCCTGTTTTACGACTATGTTGCCGAATTCTTCAGCAGTGACAAGTCTTCCCTTGACATTCAGCTTGTAGTTTACATAGCGGTTGGCGTTTTCCGCGCCTATTGTTCCGGCAGCTGCGTTTACGTTTTGGGATTCGACTGCCTTCATAATGTCCGTAGTTGTTACGCCCATACCGGCCATGCGTATGGGATCCATCCAGATGCGCAGAGCGTATTGATGGGAGGACCAGATGGAAGCACTGGACACACCGTCAAGACGGGCTATGGCGTCCTTGATGTTGGAATCCACGTATGCGTTCAGTTCCATCATGTCCAGGGATTTGTTGTTTGTGGTAAAGGCTATTGCGCAGAGAATGTCATTGCCTCGTTTTTCCACCTGAACACCGACTTTCTTGACTTCAGCCGGCAGTTTTACTTCGCCACGCTTTACCGCGTTCTGCAGATTGACCAGTGCTATGTCCGTGTCTGTGCCGGATTTGAATGTAACGCTGCAGCGGTAGTTTGAGGAGTTGTCACAGGTGGATGAGAAGTACAGAAGGTCATCCACGCCGTTGATCTGTTCTTCCAGAGGAATTGCCACCGTTTGGGATATTGCTTCAGCAGATGCTCCTGTGTATGTAGTTGATACATAGAGGGTTGGCGGTGCTATTTCAGGGTATTCCTCTACAGGGAGCTTGTACAGGCTCACCAGACCTGAGAGGACCATGACCACGCTTATGACTGCGGCAAAGCGGGGCCGTTCAATGAATATTCTTGAAAACATGTGAGTTTACTCCCGGTTGACTGTGTCTTCTTCAGTTGTCTTCACCGTATCTCCCGGCATTGTCTTGTGCATGCCGTCTTTGATCACGATTTCGCCTTCTTTGAGACCGGAGTTTATGAACTGCCAGTCGCTGGTGGCCAGTCCCAGGGACACATCCCGTCTGCTGACCTTGCCGCTTTCATCCACCACATAAACGTATGCGCTCTTTGCATCGTGCATGATGCAGGAAGGATATACGGCTGTGTTTTTCTTTGGTGAACGGAAATGCAGGTGCATAGCCACGGTGCTTCCATGGGTGAGCACTCCGGTTTCGTTCGGGAATCTGGCGAATATCTGGATGGTGTCCGTGTTTTTATTGGTTTCGTTGTTGATGAGTTCAAGTATGCCATTGTGCTTGTACTGTCTGCCGTCAGCCATCACCATGCTGATGGTTGGATCGCCGTCTATGTTTCCGTTGTTGTTCAGGAAGGTAAGGTATTCGTGGATGGAGATTGAGAACCTTGCCCTCATGGGATTTGTCTGTATCAGTGTAACAAGTGTTCCTGTTGAGGGAGTCACATAGTTTCCAACTGTCTTGGTTGTAACGCCGGCGACTGCGTCCATGGGGGCTGTTATTGTGGTGTTTTTGTGATTGTCCTTTGCTTTGATCAGGTTTGCTTCCGCTTCAAGCAGTGAGGCCTTTGCCATTTCCAAGTTGGCTTCTGCTGCCTTCATGGCGGCGTTTTCAGAATCCATTTCACTCTTTATGGATTCATAGGTGTCACGGGTGACAACGTTTTTCTCGAAGAGGGCCTGATTTCTGTTAAAGTTGTTCTTCGCATAGGTCAATCTTGCCTGGCACTCTGAGATCTTTGCCTTTGCCTGTGAGATACTGGCTTTGCTGGCGGCTACCTGTGCTTCGCATGCCTTGAGGGCGGCATAGTACTGTACCGGGTCCAGCTTGTAAAGCACCTGTCCCTTTTTTACCCTGGCACCGTCCTTGAAGCCAACTTCCAGTATTTCGCCGGAAACGCGTGGGACTATCAGGACTGTGGAGGGGGACACCAACCGTCCTGTGTATCTTCTTACATCTTCTTTGGCTATGAGGGGTACCTTCTGCACTGCGACCAGCTGCTGGGGGTGTCCTGCCTGTGCAAAGCACATAATGGCGGACAGCATTGTGAATACAATTGCTCTTTTCATTTTCAATTGTCTCCTTCCTGAGTAGTTTCGTTTTCCAGTTTATTGTCCAGATGATTTAATACTTCCATGAATGTGACAAGTTTTTCATGCGGTACATCGGAAAGATGTTCCTTTAGGCTGTGGGATATGGTGCCGTACACTTCATCCATCTTCCGTTTGCCTTCAGCTGACAGGCTGATTGCTACTGAACGCCTGTCGTTTGGTTGTGAATTCCGTTCCAGAAAGCCCAGTACAGACAGTGTGTCCACAGTCTGGGATACTGCTCCCGGCGTAAGATTAAGGTGCGTGGCTATATCCTTAAGCATAAGGGGTCTGGGATAATGATCAGCTATGACGCAGAAGATCTTGATCTGAGCGAGAGTAATGTTTTTGTGATTTTCCGCGTTGTGCCTGGTCGCTGCATTGCCGAAAAAATGATTTATGCGTATCATTTTTCGCCAGAGATCCAGAAAATCTTCCTGTTTCATTGTTTTGTTTCTTGTTTATATTTGGTTTCTAAATTGTTTAGTGGCTAAAATATAATCTTGATATGTGCAAAATCAATAGACAAAACTGCGTTGAAAAGTAAATTATATGTCGATGTTTATCGGTGCCCGGCAATAGACAATGTTCCGGCAGACAAGTTCCGTGACATCATAAAAAATAATCCGGAGTAATAAGCATGCATACTTTAGAATCATTGAAGACGGACATAAGAACCATGGGGCTTAAGGGGACAGAGACTTTGCTGGTTCATTCTTCCATAAAGTCCATAGGTTCAGTCGATGGTGGAGGAGAGACTGTCATTGATGCCTTCATGGAATACTTTTCCGGCGGATTGCTTGTATTTCCAACTTTTACATCTTCAAGGGTCAATACCGCCAATCCTGTGTTCAATGTTGCTGAGACTCCTTCTGAGGTGGGTATTCTTACGAACTTATTCAGGGTGCGTCCCGGTGTCGTGCGTTCCCTGCATCCAAGCCATTCTCTTGCTGCATGGGGCGAAGGAGCTGCGGAATTGTGTGCAGGAGCGGAGAATTATGATACCATATATAATCCTGAGACATCCTGGGGGCGTCTGCTTGAACGAGGTGTTAAGATACTCATGCTGGGCGTTGAATTGAACAGATGCACCTTCATACATGCAATTGAAGAATGGGCCGGTGTGCCTGTTCTTTCACAGCGTCCCGTGACACGCTATACCATGCTTGATAACGGCAGAAAACTGAAGGTACCGCTGCGCTGGCATACAAATGCCCATTGGAGAAACTATCCCATTGCGCAGGATTTCCTTGAGGATTGCGGAGCCTTGAAGAAATGTACTTTCGGCGATGCGGCCTGTCTGCTTGTGGACGGGCCGTCGGCTAATGAGCATCTTGGCAGGCTGCTGAAAGAAAAACCGCGTTATTTCGGCAAGCCCAATAGATATTTGCGGTAAGAAATATGAAAATGAACCTGTTAGAAGGTATGTATCAGTTCTGCAGGTTTTATTTTCCATTCAGTTTTGATTAAAAAATAGTTGCATCTTGACAAAAGTCATAAAAAATTGTATAATTAGGATAATTTTATAATAATAGGTGTAATTTCAGGACTATCATCGAAATATGTGCAGACATGAACACATTGGAGATGACAGTACTTCTTACCGCAGGAAAATGGGGCTTTGGGCCGTTGTCTTAGACACTGTGCCCGCTTCATTGCGCATTTCGCGCTATTTTTGAAATTACTTCTATAACCCGAAAACAGTTCAAAATAATACTCCAAAACAAGGTCAGAAATGCAGGATTTCACCCTTAATACGGATTTTGGCAATACAGCCAATGGACTTAACATAAATGCAATGCCCGCACCACAGCCGGCTCCTTTGTCGGTTAATGCGGCAAATGTCACCGGTGATCCTGATCTGGCTCCGGGACAGTCCAGACCGCCAAATGCTCAAAAATCTATTTACGGTGAAATCCCTCAAATACCCGTTTTGGATGCAGTGGATGGAATCAAATTTGACTTCAACCACGGTATACGCATACTTGTTCCACATGATGCGAAAAAAACATATCATGTGACATTCATGGACATTGATACAGGAGTGATTCTGTACAGTGCAGATTCCGTCCCAGGCGCATTCATCACATCCGTCAAGAAATTCTACATCCGCTTCCGACTGATCATCCATGAAAAAGGTGTGGACGAACCATTGTTCTCATACGATATGGATTTATCAGGCAAGGATGTGATGGTTCAGCTGCCTGTTGGCACCATCGGCGACTCCATAGCCTGGTTCTCATACGTGGAGCGTTTCCAGAAAAAGAACAACTGCCGGCTTATCTGCGTCATGACGCCCTGGATCGCCGCACTGGTCAAGGACCAGTATCCGGACATCACTTTCATTCCGCCGGAGGAAACCGTCAAATACCGTCCCTACGCCTCCTACTACATGGGGTTGTTCTTCAAGGGGGATGTGGACAACCAGCCCATAGATTTCCGTTACATCGGCCTGCACCGCACAGCAGGCTACATTCTGGGGCTTGACGGTGCCGATCTGGACGATCTGCCGCCCCGCTTCAATCTTTCCGCCCCGCGCCAGATAAAAGAAAAGTATGTCTGCATTGCCGCCCAGTCCTCCTCTCAGGCAAAGTACTGGAATAACCCCTTCGGCTGGATGCAGGTGGTCAAATTCCTGAAGGACAATGGCTACCGGGTCCTCTGCATAGACAAGGAACGCATACACGGCACGGGCCTTCACTGGAACTACATCCCCTACGGTGCCGAGGACTTCACTGGAGACATTCCCCTTCAGGAGCGTGTGAACCTGATCAAGGACGCAGACTTCTTCATCGGACTTTCCAGCGGCCTTTCCTGGGTCGCATGGGGCTGCAATGTTCCCATCGTCATGATTTCCGGCTTCACACATCCCACCAACGAATTCCACACTCCCTACCGCATCATCAACTACCACACATGCCATTCCTGCTGGAACGACATGCGGGAGAATTTCGACCACTTTGATTTCCTCTGGTGTCCCCGCCACAAAGGCACGGACCGCCATTTCGAATGTACACGCCTTATCTCGCCGGAACAGGTCATCGCCACGATTAAGAAGATACCTACATTCAGAGCAGGTGAGCAAACCGGCAATTAAAATGAACAGAATAAGAGGTAAGTCAATTGCCTTGAAAGCAGAGGATGATTTAACCTTTGCCAGCAAGTCATCCATTGATGCAGACAGTATCTGCTATGTTGGTGTGACCTGTGCCAATGAAAAGAAATATGATACTCACTACAGCATAACGATTGCATAATCGCATCAGCTGTCAGCGGGACCGACCGGACATGCAGGCTTTGCCTTGCTGGTATTGTCGGTCCTGCTGTTTCTATCTTTCATGGCAGCAATGGACAATCCCTGTTTGCAAGTTATATTGTAAGGTGAATTGTTTTCATAGAGGTTTTAGTTGATTGATTCAGGAGGTATTGTAATGAACATAAGCATGATGAGCCTTGTCATGGGGGACATGAAGGCAGCGGATATTGTGTCACTTGCCGCCGAATGCGGAATGAAAGGAGTTGACTGGATCACGCTTCACGGTGAAAAGCCGGAGGATCTGCGCAAATATACTCAGGATGCCGGTCTGGCAGTGGTGGGATATACTCCCATCAAGCAGAAGTTCGTGAATGGGGAAGAGGGTTGGCTGGATGAATTCAAGGAGAGTGTGGACGAGGCAGTCAGACTTGGCGCTCCTCTTATGATGGTTCCGCCGTTTCCGCTGAAGGATCAGAAGTCCCTTGAGGAAGCCCGTAAAAAGTGGATCGGATATTTTCAGGCTGCGCTTCCCGTGGCCCAGGATGCGGGAATCATACTTACTGCGGAAAGCACCGGATACGACATCAGCCCCATTACCACTACTGAAGAAATGCTGGAGCTGCTTACTGCTGTACCCGGACTTAAGCTTACATTTGACAATGGAAACATTGCCACCGGAGATGATCAGGTCAAGGCCTTCAATGTCCTGAAGGGATACATTGCCCATTTCCACATGAAGGATTGGCGTATATTTGACGAGCCGAATGAGAATACGACTCCCAAACGCTGCGGCAAGCATTTTATGGATATTCCAGTGGGTGAGGGCGACCTTGGATTGGAGGAATACTGGAAGAATGTTGTCTCACCGCATTATGACGGCTTTGTGAACCTTGAGTTCCTGGTTCCCACTGGAAATGACACCATGACAGAAGTTGTCAAACGCGTTGTCGCGCGTCTCCGCAACTGGTAAGCGTCCGTGTTCCGGCTTATAAGACGGAACCTTGATTCGACGGGCAGACAGCCGCCTGCATTTTTTACTGCGGGAGGGCGGTCTGCCGGTATTGTTTATTGGCATAGTTAAATTACAATTATCATAACAGGAAGATCAAG
>JAZURH010000376.1:0-5387 GCA_045606125.1 Lentisphaeria bacterium
TTCCATGCAAATTGTATGACACGGTCTGATGCCCAGAATGAGCAGCGTCCTATGGAAAGAATTGCAATCCTGCCGCCAAAGGTTCTGCGCAGTAATGGCGCGCCGCCCTGGCCTGAATTGTTTACGCAAACCAGTTTGAAGCGGGGATCGCTTATTCCTGCCAGCATCGATGTTGCACCAAGCCGACTCTGACCTACGCATGCCATTTTCGACGCATCCACAAGAGGTATCTTCTCCAATGCGTCAGCCATGCGGCTGTATCCCCATGCCCAGCCGCTGTATGCCCCATATTCACGGTGGCGCCCATCCTTCAATTCCTGCACGGATACTTCATAATCCGGACGCAGGTCATCGTAGAACAGGGTGAAAATGCTTTTACGGGCACCATCCCAGTTATCAGGAAAGATTTCACCGTAGCAGGCAGTAGCAATGGCGTATCCCCGGCGTATGCACTCCTTGTAGTTCATGCGGTCCAGCTGTACATTCCGCTTGGGAGTTGCAGTCGAACGCGTGGCGCGCACATCTGTGTCCGTAGTCGAGCCCTGATTGCCGTAGAAGTTTTCCACAACAAATACAGGCGGCGGAGTTTTTGCGTTTATCGGGACATACAGCATCATGTCAAAGTCAAACTTGCGACCATTGTTCATCATGCAGTATATTCTGTATTCGCGTCGGAGCGCAGTTCCGTCAAGGGCGTCATTTCGCTCTGCCAACAGTTTTATCTCCAGCCTGTCCGGTGGCGGCGGCATTACGCCGTAGAGCCATTTTCTTGCCATTTCCAGAATTTCCGGCTTCTGCGCTTCCCATTCTTGAAGCGTATCAGGTATAGGAGGCAGCGTATACGGTTTTACTTTGCTTTCATCGTTGATGTGCCTGCGAAAGTATTCTTCTTCCCAAAGGCGAAATGCACCTATGGCTTTTTCTACATGTTCCGGATTGTCTGGAGTGCGAAGAGCGTCTTCCGGAATCGGTTTGTATTCAAATGCGGAAGATACACTGGCTGCCAGAGCTGTTGTCATAACAAGTAACCTCCTGAAAAATGTAATCATAATAA
The DNA here is from genome assembly GCA_045606125.1 of Lentisphaeria bacterium. Classification (GTDB taxonomy): domain Bacteria; phylum Verrucomicrobiota; class Lentisphaeria; order Oligosphaerales; family Oligosphaeraceae; genus RGIG3456. The sequence goes on from JAZURH010000376.1 coordinate 1,055, forward strand.
CAAAACTTACATTTGCGGCAATTTACTCAGCCTTATGCTGATGCCCTTAAAGAAAAGGTTCATCTGTAATAAAGATGGCAGCGTCAACGGTTGTTCAGAACCTTTTTTTCATAATCCTTGATTGCTGACATATAGCCGCAGCCGACAGGAACATCGTTTCTGGCGCAGAAATGGTCCCATACGGCGCCCCAGGGCAGACTTTTTGCTGTTTCCTGCAGGGCCAGACGGGTTGTAAAGTCAAAGTCATTCTCTGCTTCTGTCATCAGATTCCGCGGTTCAAGCAGCGCCATAAGCAGAGCCATTTGAAAACTGCGTGCGCCTATGACCCATGCGGCAATACGGTTAATGCTGGCGTCAAAATAGTCCAGAGCAAAGTGTATCCTGTCACTGTATCCGTATACGACACTTTCTCTTGCTATGGCAAGAAGCTCGTCATTTATGGTAGTCACATGGTCGCTGTCCCAACGCACTCCGCGGCTGACATGCAGCAGGATTTCATCCATGAATGTAAATATGGCAGACAGTTTTTCGCCGATGGATTCCGTGGGATGGAAGTGACCGCTGTCCAGGCACAGCATTTTGTTTCTTGACGGTGCATACAGCATGTAGAATTCATGAGAACCGACTGTGCAGGATTCCGTTCCTATGCCGAATAGCTTTGCTTCCACAGCGTCCCGTTCATAGGCCGGGTCGATTTTTTCTGCAAAGCAGGCATCCAGTGATTCAGCCAGTCTTTTGCGGGGGGCAAAGGCGTCCGCCGGTCTGTCTTTGAATCCGTCAGGTGCCCAGAAATTGGAAATGCAGGGCGTGCCGAGGACCTTGCCGAACTCAGCTCCTATCCTGCGGCAGGCTATACCATGATTTATCCAGAACTGACGTATGGCTTTATCCGGATGGGAGAGGGACAGACCGTTGTCCAGCTTTTTATGGGAGTAGAATGCCGGTGCCAGATCCATGCCGATCTTCTTTTCTTTTGCCCAGTCCAGCCATCCGGAGAAGTTTTCCATTGTGAACGCGTCCCTGTCCACCCCCGGCAGCATTTTATCCACTTGATGTCCCTGAAGGTTCACCCGGTGTTTTCCCGGGATAAGTGACAATGCCAGATCCAGGTCTTTTCGCAGTTCATCCGAGTTTCGTGCCCGTCCGGGATAATTTCCTGTAACCTGGCATCCTCCAGTCAGGGCGTGATTTGTATCTTCAAAACCGACAACATCGTCTCCCTGCCAGGCATGAATTGAAAGTGTTATTTTTTCCAGCGCCGTGACTGCCTTTTCTGCATCCACGCCGTATTCTGCATATTTTTCGCACGCAAGATCGTATGTTTTTTCAAGATTGCATTCCATGGTACCACCTTTTTTGTGTAAAGAAATAAATCAAGCTGTGCAGTGAATATAATTCATTGCATCAGTGATGCAAAATATTCTCAATGTTTTATCTGTTTAGTCGGGGTCTTGTCATAATTGCTTCCGGAGATAGCTGCTGTATTTGACGACAAAGGCAGGATAAGATAAAATTCCAGTGTCATGCCACAGGTCAGATGTCCCAGCTGTCTCCGGTTTGCCCATGGATGACTTCGCAGTCAAGATTCCGCTGCATGAACTCGACAGCATCGTCTCCCGTGCAGTGAAGCAGTATGACTTTTTCCACCCCCCGGGAGTTAAGGTAATCCGCTGTCTTCTGCAGTCTTTCAGGGGATGAATGCAGAAGATGCAATCCGCCGACAATGGTTTTTATTTTTACATTCGGACGGTGGCGTCCGCAATGTTCCATGGTATTTATTATTCCGGCATGGCAGCAGCCTTGTATGAGCGTGCCCGAAACCGTGAGCAGTGCGGTTTCATCCATCAGCATGTCATGTGTATTTCCACTGCTGTCAAGAAAAAAAGGTCCGCCGCAGTCCTCGAAAGAATGTCGCTCAACAGGGCCGGTCAGGTAAATGTTTTCAGTAATTTTCGTAAAACCGTCTATTTTATGGACGAGATGGGGCGGATGTTTCTCTATAGCAGCTGTGCAGATGCCGGGCATAGTCAGCCGTCTTGCTGGCATTCCCGGATGAAGGCTCCAGCGCTCCGTATCTATTCCGCTGCATGAATAAAGTTGAGTTTCAGGCGCATTGCACAGTACTTCATCCAGGCCTCCCGTATGGTCGAAATGCCCGTGGCTGAGTACAGTCACGGCAATTTCGCCATAGGTGAAACCTGCCATTTTCATGTTGTGGCGCAGGGCATTTCCAGCACCTGTGTCAAAAAGCAGCTGTCCTTCCGGTGTTTCAAGCATCAATGCGAGTCCATGTTCGCTTGCCCAGCCGGATTTTTCCCTGTTGTCAACAAGAACGGTCAGTCTCATTTCTGTCTGTTTAAAACTGAAAAACGGTTATATTTCCAGATTTCCAAGTGGGAAATGCTGCTGGCTGCCGTAAACATCCGTGTCCAGCGCCGAGCCTGAAGAACTGTTTCTCGGAAGAACTACCTTTACAGTCAGAATGCGCTCGAAGGGCTTTATTGCCACATCTTCGGGAGATACATTGTACATTCTACCTATTTTTTCAGGAGTGAACTCTTTTGAGTCCATTACCTGCCTGTAGCTGTCCATGTCCCTGAACATCAAGTCTATGGTGACTTGAAATGGACCTGCATTTTTGCTTCTGCAGACGAATGCAATATCGTAAAGCTTCATTTTATCACCATGTTCTGTACTTTGAAGTCAAGTGGAAGATCGGTCAGGTGGTAGAGAGCAAACTCATATACAGCACCGCCTGAGAAATCCGATGGGGAGAATGGAAAAGCCAGGTTTCCTGCAGTGGCCTTTCTGTCCGGGAATCCCTGATGCAGAGCTTTGGAGCGTGCCAGTCCTATCAATGCGTCAGCCTGTTCCTGGGTGGGGGCAATTGCCTCTATGACAAGACCGATCTCACGGGGGATTACATCCGCCGGTTCATTTGCTCCCGTTACGGCATCAAGCCCGTAGCGGAGAAAACGCAGAGAATATTCATTTTCCCCGATGAAATTGGCGGATTGGGCAACTGCAGCACGCACGCCTTTTTCTATTTCATCGATGTGCCTTATCCCGGAAGGATCCCTCATGCCTGCGATGGTGATGGCACGGTAGCCCGCCAGTCTGGAACCTTCCAGCTTCAGAGTGGACTTTTCTGCGGGGACGAGTCTGCTTCCGGTTACCTTAACTTTCCGTTCCGATATCTGTTCAAAGCTGCAGCCGCTCAGATCTATCTTGCCTTCAGGTTCATAGAAACAGTTTGGATCAGGCTGTTCATAGAGGGAATGGGCGGCAACCGAATCCGGTGTGCATGTCCGTTCCGGATTCGGAGGCTCCACCGTAAAGAAATCCTCTCCTATCTCAACCAACAGTGAATCGTTTGCTCCCACAGGCCTGGCGCAAAGGGCGCCGCATTCGGCGATTTTAGCCGCATGAAGAGCAAGTCCCGGATCGTATCCGAGCATGATAGGATATGCCGCAAAGACGGCAGTGTCGCAGCATCTTCCCGCAACAACTACATCCACATTGCCGCGCAGCGCCTCTATTATCGGATCCGTGCCGAATTGGGCCACCGGATTGGCAAGCTTGTCCGCCAGGTTCCCGTCGAAGGCGGGAGAACCGCCGCAGGGGAAAATGTGACCATCAGCTGCCTTTCTGATGAACCCGGTCTCCAGATCCGAGTATATGACTGCAGTTTTGAGTTCAAGGGATTGTTCTTCCGCTATCTCACCCAGTATTTTCAGAACCGAATCCACATGGGGCTTTGCGCCGGAACCACCCGCACTGCCTATGATCAGGGGAATGCCCCGTTTCTTTATTTCCGGCAGGATAAGCGCCAGGTCCCGCTTTACCTGAAGAGGCTTTACAAAGCCCCTTCCGCTGCCAAGATAGTAGGGACCAGGGTCCGTGGACCCTCCGTCCACGCCAACGAAATCAAGTTCGCCTGCCAGGGCGTTTTTCAGGCTGACGGGGGAATAGCCGTATCCCAGCAGACCGCACAGGGAAAGATAGCGAAGAGTCTTTTTCATCCATTCACCTCTGTGTATTCATACCCGTGGGGGATGCCCAGTTCCTTTTCTATTTCAGGCATTTTGGATTCCGCATCCCTGGCCAGTTCCTCAAAGTAATTTCTTCCGTTTGCGTCAATGGCGACGAAGAATGGACCGAAGTTTTCAACTTCATATATCCAGGTGCATTCCGTTTTTCCAAGTTCATTGAGGAAATATACATCATGCACTTTTTTTACCTGACCGCGCAGTGCGTTTCCGCTAAGTCCTATCTTTGTCAGATAGACGCCGCCGACCTCTTTAAGTGCCTCGGCTGTGCGTGGACCCATTGT
>JAZURH010000377.1:0-5121 GCA_045606125.1 Lentisphaeria bacterium
GGCAGACGCAAAGTATGTGTCCTATGAGACAAGGCTTCGTGAAAAGGACCAGATCATCAATGATCTGCGGAGCAATGCGGCTGATACGCCTACCTGGCTGGCAAGATTGAAGGAGATGGAAAAGAAATATGATGATGAAGTGAAAAGCAAAGGTGCTCTTGAGGCCATGCTTGTGGATATGGAATCCAAGCTCAGGGAAACGCAGAAGCGTGCCGAATTGTTTTCTGCTGAGGCCAGAAGGGCACGGGAGGAACAGTCGTCTGTTGTCCGTCGTGCGGAAGATGCCGCCCGGGAACTGGCAGAACTCAGGACCAGGCAGAAGATGGAGAAGGAAAATGCGGCTGAAGAAGTCAGAGAAGCCGCTGACCGTAAAAAACAATATGATGAAAAACTGGCACAGCTTGAGAACAGTCTTTCCGGGGCTCAGGAAAGGTTGGCGGATATTCGGAGACAGGCGGCGGAATCGGCAAGAAAGGCTGAGGAAACAGCGGATATGGCTGCTGTGCTTGAAAAGAAAGCCGCGGATATTTTCGCCTCATTGAAGATTGCGGATCCCGTGCAGGCGAAGCAGCTGGAAAAGGAAATGCAGAAGATAAAGCAGGTCCTGGTTTTGGCTAAACAGGAGGCGGCTGCAAAGTCCGCTGAGTCGGCCAGAGATGCTGTTTCAGCTGCAAAGGCGGCTGCGGAGATTAATGCACTGAAGTCAAAGGTCGTTGTAACCGAAGCAGAGGCCCATAATGCCGCAAAAAATCTGGAGGCAGCGCAATTGCAGGAAAAACGGGTGGACAACAGATACAGAAATGCGGTGCTTAAGCCTGAAAATTCATTGAACGAAGATGAATTGAGATATACAAGGGAAAGGGAGAAAAAGGCAGTTGTAACAGGTTTCCTGAGGCAGGGGACTGACGCTGAAAGGCAGGGCAAAGTAGAAGCTGCGAAGTATAATTATCAGCAGGCCCTTGCATTGGATGCAGATAATAAACTGGCTCTGCAGAGGATGGGACTCCTTGCATCTGCGGCAGGAAACGATACAGAGGCAAGCAAGTATCTGAAGCAGGCATTTAAGTTTGATCCCGATGATATGGATACATTGCTTGCGCTGGGATTTGCCCAGACCAGGCTTGGACATGCCGACTGGGCTGTATCATATCTGGGAAGGGCTGTGGCTCTGCAGCCTGAAAACGGAGATGCTGTAAGATCTTACGGCGCAGCATTGTTTACTCTTGGATGGGTGCAGGCTGCTGAAATACAGCTTAATAACGCCATCAGAATTAATGAGAAGGATGCGGAAGCCCAGTATAATCTCGCCGTGCTTCTTGCTACTTCAACTCCGCCGCGGCTTAAGGAGGCATTGAAATGGTACAAGGAGGCCATAGCAAATGGCGCTCAGGCAGATCCCGGTCTTGATAAGGTGCTGGGACGCTGAAATGAAATGCAGGTGCGCCGGTATGTACCGGCGCATTTTTTTATCTCAGTTGTTAGTTGTGAAATTATCTCTCAAGAAAACGGATATCTATAGTTATTGTTATATCTTCGTCTTCATTGGAGCATTCAAGCCGGTCGGGCGTCATCCAGTCAAGAACCGAGCCACCGGAACTTAAATAATAGGGAGATACAAGAAAGTTTATTTCATGGTCTCTGATGACATTGAAGTCACGGACAATGAATGTCTTTCCCTCATGTATGTCATAGAAGAAGTCCTCCAATTCGGGAAACGGCTGAAACGGATACATTTCAGTCAGCACTTCCTCTTTAGCTTCATCAGGAATGTCGTAGGACTGTATAGGTTCATTTGACGGGCCGGTGGTCCGGTGCAGCGGAAAATTCAGGACAGGTTCCTTGTCGTACATATCAAATTCATTACTGAAAATTGAATGAGGGCGTTTTTCAGATAAAAAAGACCTGCGGTATAATTTCCGCAGGTCCATTAGATTATATTTTCAGTTGGGATAATTTTAAAAAACAGCTTGTAATTCACCCATATCAATGTGCACTTCTATGATAGCTTTGAAATTACTTCAGTTGGGAGCTACTTTTTATCCGGAAACTGGTAAACTTTTTCATTGGGATAGCAATATCTGAAAGTCTCTCTGGCGACATGGATCATCCTGTGCGGAGTTTCCCTTTCCAGTTCCGAAGCTTCCAGATCAAGCTTTTCCCGTTCCCGTTCCATGGCATCTTTTTCGGTTTTTATCTGCTCCAACCTTGCCAGTTTTTCGTTGAGTTCCCTTTGTGGCGGCAGAAGCAGCGCAAACAGGATATACACGCAGGCAGCCAGCCCGAATATAATTGCTATGTCACCGATTTTCATAAATAGACTTGCTCCTTGCCTTTGTAAAGTTATTTCAGAATTATTTTTGTCTGGAAACGCAGATATCTGTGATTTCTGCCCATGGCTGCGAAATCAGCTGTTATCATGCTTCCGCTATTTTTTTTGCGCAGCTTGTCAGCCAGTTTACCTATCGAGTCTGTTTGGGTTCCGTTGATTGCCAGCAGAATGTCTCCCCTTCTCAGGCTGCTTCTCCATTTTGCATCATTGCCTCTGTATTCCTTTTCGGGATAAACACCAGTGATGACAAGACCCTTTGTATTTTCAGGAATATTCAGGGCATTGCATAGCGCAGGAGTAAGTTTCTGCATGGACATGCCAAGGCGCCGGACGATAATTTCAGTATCATCCATTTTGCGTACAGTCACTGTCACATTCCTGCCGTCACTCAAGGTGATTTTGATTTCCGTTCCTTCTCTGAACTGCCATGAAAGCATTATGAAGTCCAGCAGAGATGAAATGTTCTTGCCCTGCATCTTTCTGATGATATCGCCTTTTTTCAGAGGACAGTCATCAGCCGCAGAGTCCACTTCTATGCCGTTTTCCGTTGATGTCACGGAAAATCCCGCAGTTGCATCGGAAAATGTTTCCGGGGTCAGCCATTGAGCAAGAAATGCCTCTATGCGCTTTACTGGAATGGCGAATCCTATGCCCTGGGCGTTGCCGCGCATTGCCTGGTTGATGCCTATGACATCCCCCTCCAGATTTATAAGGGGCCCGCCTGAATTGCCCGGGTTGATCGCAGCATCCGTCTGTATCATGTCACTGTATTCAGTCTTTCCCCCCAGACTCCTGTTCAGGGCGCTCAGAAGCCCCTGGGAGACGCTGTGCTCAAGCCCATAGGGGTTCCCCAATGCCAGTACAGTTTCCCCGAGAAGAAGATCTCCGGCTTTTGCGAATGAGGCAGCTTCGAAAGAAACCTCTCCGCTGTTTCTCGCCCGTATAAGGCAAAGATCGCTGTTTATATCGAAACCGATAAGATCCACCATGCATCTGACATCGTTCTTCAGGTTGATCTGCAGGCGCCCTTCGGCGGCGCGCACTACATGCCAGTTGGTCAGTATGAGTCCGGATTTGTCTATCACTATTCCGCTGCCAAGAGGCGTGTATTCCTGTGTTTGTCGCGGATGGTGCAGGAATTGGGCAAAAAAATCATGCAGACGCATGATATACGGGTCTCCGGTTGCAACCGTGCTCTCTGAACCTATGCTGACGACACAGGGCAGCGCCTTTCTGACAGCATTTACGGCAGGAGTTTCTCTTACTCCGGCAAATGCTGTCAGTACAAGCAGTGCAGAAAATGTAAGTATGTGTCTGAACATGGGAGGTATCGGTATGCGAACAGGAGACCCGTTTTACAGAGATGTTTTATTTTGTGGATGTGCTTGAGAAGTCACCTTTGTCCTCTATGATGGCCTTCTTCTGGAACTTGGAGTTTCTGGCCAGGTCCTGAAGGTATTTATTGTAACCCTCTGCATCCATGGGCAGCTCAACCCGTGTTTTTGTCATGATGGAGTACTGCATTGCATTTGCCAGTTCGACTGCGTTTATTCCTTCCTCCGCAGGGGCAAGAAGCTCCGCTCCTTCGAGTATTGAGTCCACGAAATTCTGCTTGATTTGCAGATGGGCACCGCCGTAACCTTCCTTGAGAGGCAGTCTGACATCCCAGACTTCGGGAGGTATGGAGCCGAACTCGGAGTTCTTGATCACATCCATGCTGTCTTCCACATTGCGCATGAAAGTCAGTTTGCGTCCTTCCGGCGTAGTATCCAGAATCAGGCGTCCCCTTGTTCCCGCGATTTCAAATCTGTTTGTTCCGGGAGCTTCTCCTGTGGTGGTTATGAAGCATCCTGTGGCGCCGTTTTCGTATTCCAGAAGAGCGCTGCAGTCATCTTCGACTTCAATGTCATGATATCTGCCAAGACCGCCCACTGCTGTTACTGTGGCGGGCATGCCGCATATCCACTGGTACAGGTCCAGCTGATGGGGGCACTGGTTTACCAGAACGCCGCCGCCTTCGCCAGCCCATGTTGCACGCCAGCCGCCTGAACGGTAGTATGTTTCGGTTCTGAACCAGTTTGTGATTATCCATGTTGAGCGCTGAATTGTTCCCAGTTCACCATTTGCTACCAGCTGGCGCATCTTCTGGTACATAGGATCCGTGCGCTGGTTGAACATGGCGCAGAACTTTATGTCCGGATTCTTTTCTTTTGCCTTGCGGTATGCGGCTATGAGCCTTGCTGCATCGTATTTTGTCACTGAAATCGGTTTTTCAGTAAGGGTGTGCAGCCCGTTTTCCAGAGCATCAATGCCTATAGTGGTATGGAAGTAGTGGGGTGTGGCTATGATGACAGCGTCTACAAGTCCGCTTCTGATAAGCTCTTCGCTTTTCGTGAAAGTGGTGCAGCATCCGCTGAAATTTTCAAGTTTCTTTTCGTCTACATCGCATACGGCGGCAAGCTCGGCTCCCTTGACTTTGCCATCCTTCAGTTCGTTGGCGTGATAGCTGCCCATTACGCCGACTCCGATTACACCAATGCGTACCTTATCCATAGTGATGTGCTCCCTGATATTTTTTTTCTAAACTGAACTTGTTTTATGCTTCCGCAATTGCATCCAGAAGGACTTTTTCCGGCTGCAGACCTACAAATACCCGGCTGACCTTGCCGTTTTTGCAGATAAGAAGGGTCGGGATTGAGGAGACATTGAACTGCACTGCCAGTTCCCCTTCCTGGTCTACATCTATCTTGCCGACTTTCAGATTAAAATAAGTCGGAGGCCAAGCGGTCTTA
>JAZURH010000378.1:0-4381 GCA_045606125.1 Lentisphaeria bacterium
ATCTGTGTATGCGGTCATGTATCTTCCTGTGAGTGTCCTTCCCCAGCTTCATGTCCATATCCGATTCTTTTCCACTGCGACGGAATCGCAATGCGTCCCTGAAATGCATCACGGAGCAGACCAGCGCCACCAGAGCGAAAAAGAAATACATAGCCTTTTTCACATACCTGAAATTATTCAGGTAGTCAACTATGTAGCTGAGGCCTATGCCGAAAAGCAGATAGGATATGAACACGCCGGCGCAGAAGCATATTCCGGTAGCAAGGATGAAGCGGCGGCTCCGCTTTAGAACAAGAAGGTAGCTGACCAGGAAGATGACAGTTGCAAATGCGCAGGGGTTTATGCCGTCCACAAGTCCGGCTATCACAGCCGTGCTCCATGTCATATTCTCAAGAAAGCCGTCTCTGCTGCTTTTGAGCTCTTTCAGTTCCCCGTCGCTGACGGGTCCTTCCCAGAACGGAGCGCCCTCCGGTTTTTCCAGCGCCTTTTCCAATTCATCCGCCCCTGCAAGACGGCCGCTCACATATCCGTCATTCCATATCACTGCAGGTGCCAGACTGCTTTCATCCTCCTTTATATTAAAATGCTTCCTGACACGGGCAAGAAACACCTGGCCCTCGTCCGTTGTCACCTGATAGTTGTCTATCGTCAATTCAGGAAGTTTTTTCTTCAGCAGGCGGAGTTCCACCTCCTGACGGGCGCATTTCTTGCAACCCGGTGAAGAAAGATACAACAGACGGCGCACCCCGGCCTTCCCGGCAGCTGGAGCCTTCTCCGACACCCGCCGATTCCATACAGCCATGCTCCCCTCAGCAGTGGCGGCGGCACTGCTTATACCCTCGAAAAGAGAACCTCCGGGCAGTTTTTCCATCAGCTCGTCCATCTCCGGCGCAACCTCGAACAGTCCATCAACCCCCTGAACCAGCCTGTTTCCGACCAGAAGTATGGGAAATGCGGAACCGGGGCGGGAAATGCCGAGAGTCTGCTCAACCTCTTTGAGAAAACTGTAGTTCTCATCCCTGTCAATGGAAACATAGACAAGAACCGGACCTTCCTCATCATCCCGCTCAGCCCAGATGGACTTTATCTCGGCGCACTCGTCGCAATTCTCGCTGCCGAAAAGAAGCACCCAGGGTCTGGCATGGACACCAAGACTCAAAACAAGCAGTAATGTAAATAAAACACGCATCCCAATCAAATATTTCTGTCCTGTGCCGCTTCAGCGGCATTTCTGTCCTGTGCCGCAGGTGCAAACCCGCGGTAGAGGAATAATGCGGTAAGCCGCATTATTCCTCTACAAGATCGTAGTTATATTTGTGGGAGTTCTGCTCCCACCATGCTTCAGCTTCCTTTGTGGAGGTAAATTCCTGGTCCAGCATGTGATTCAGGAAATCCCTGGCATCTTCCCGTATGCTCTCGTCCCTGTCGTCAAGGGCCTTCATCACCACTGCCACTGTTTCCTTATTATAAGAGCTGTGCACAATGAACAGTGCGTCTTCCCTGACATCCTTGTCTTCCGCCTTTACGGCTGACATAAGACCGGAATACTGCAGATCCGCCGAAAACCGGGGGAGACTGTCCATCGCCTCCTTCCGCACATCCTTGTCCTTGTCGTTTACGGCGCTGCGTATGGCCTCCTCTGCTATCTCCATATCCCTCTCATCGGGTGTCAGGCGATCCGTGTCTTCACCATTTGCAGCGGCCTTTTCCCTTTCAATCGCCAGCGCCTCATCCGTCATAGCAAGGGCACTGATAGCAGCCGCCCGGACTGCTGGATCGCTGTCCCTGCTTGCCGCATCCGCAAGCACCGCTATGGCTCCCCTGTGGGGCATTCTTTCAAAACGGGCTATTATGTCCTTCCGGTATTCAGGATCAGCAATCCTCATGGCAACTGGAGCCAATGCCAGCATATCCTCAGTGCCGATATGCTCCATTTCTATTATGGCATCCGCAATTCTGTCCTCATCCCCGGACTTAAGCGCCTCCACTATACCTGCCATTATTTTTTTCGTCTCTTCATTCGAAGCAACAAAATCCATCGCTGAGCTTGACTTTCCGGTGGCCTTTATGCCTGAAACAGGCTTTCTGCCAGCCGGGCGCTCCACCTTGTTTTCAGGAAAAAGTTCTTCTTCACCGCCTCTGCCGAAAACAAGCACTGCCAGAACAGCAATAACGGCAATACTGGCAACTAAGATTATCTTCGTGATTTTATCCATTTAAAGCTGCTCCTGAACTCCGCCGTCACAGAGCATCCTGCTCTGCCTGAGCCTTCCGTTCTTCCTCTTCCTCGCGGGCTTTGGCCTCGGCCTCCGCCTTCAGTTCAGCTCTTTCCTCATCGCCAAGAATCGCCAGACGCACTTTCAGAGCCTTGGAACCTGGTGCCTCAAACACAGCATAGACGCCTTCCTCAGTCAATTTTGACACCTGCATGGTAAAAGTGACATAAACTCCCTTTTCATGCTTCTTCAACTCAACCTTGACTCCTTCGGGGGCAGTCACTTTTGTCTCCTCGACAGTAAGCGTGTCTATCTTGAATGAATAGGGGGACACCTTGCCCTTGAATGCAGCCCGTATCATAGCCGCATCCATAAAGTTCGCCCTGCTTATAAGAATTGATTTGCTGATCACGGGATCCTTTTCAACCATTGTGTCAATGAGGATCTGACTTGCCGTGCCCTTCAGCTGCATGCCTATGACTCCTTCAATGGGAAGGAAAATCATGTCCTTATGCCCCTTTGCCTCCGGCACAGGCTTCTTCAACCTTATTGCAAGCGCATCCCTGATAACACCGGGTATCATGTTCTTTTTACCGACAAGCTCCACGACCCAGTGATAGTCCGTTTCCTTTTTAAGCACCGCTGTGAAGTTCTTCATCGGCATGATTTTGTCCAGCTCTATAACTTCCTTCTTAGAAAGACTTGCTATGTGTATCTTCGTATTCCAGGGTGCCGACGGATCAGTTATGTATCCAACCGCGATCCTGGTACGCGGCTTGCCTTCGGGATCATCATAATATGCTGCCACAAGATCACCGGACACATTACCGGCAATGTCTATCTGGAACGCCCTGTACTTCTTCAGTTCAAAACGCATCATACGCACAAAGGACTTCTCCACGGCAAGTTCAGGGGCGTTAAGACGCACGACCAGAGACAGCTTCCCTTTCGCCGGTATCTTGCCTTTCTTGGGAACCTTGTTGATGATGCTCGTGCAGTTGCAGTTGATCACTATGCCTTCATACTCTATGTCCTCATTCGAGGGATTTTCAACAACAACCCTGAAAATACGCTGGTTCAGCTTAAAAACACGACCAAGATCAATCATTGGATTCTTGCTTCCATTCACCACAAGAGGTGATTCAGGCATATTCATATCGATCTTCTTGGGCGTACGAGTCCGGGGAACACTCTTAAAATCACCCAGTTTCGACTCCTGCCCCATAAGACCGAAACATAACAGCAACAGCAAAACAAACCCACGCTTCATAAACATGCCCTCTATAAATAAAACAAAATTGAAAATCTACAAAAAAGACAGCAAACAGCTCTTAAGACACACACAAACTGAATCTGTTCCCCAAAAACGCAAAAAATCCTGAAAAGTTTAAGATAATCCCCATAACAAAACTTTCAACTTGCAAATATCTATATTCCTTTGAATTTGAAGATTGCCAGCTTATATTACCACTTTGATTTAAAAAACAGGTCTTGACACAACTGATGGCAAAGGCAAAAAACATACAAAGGGAAATACTGGCGCATATTGCATCGGAACCGATCGAAGGACTCCGCAGGACGGAAGTACTGAGACGAATGGGGCATATTGACGAAAGCTACTTCAAAACACTTTTCAGGGAGCTGGAAAATGAAGGTGAAATAGTCAAAAAGCGTGGAGGAAGATATGTCCTGGCGGCAAATATGTCCCTGATCCAGGGCAATTTCGTGCGCAACCCAGCCGGTTTCGGATTCGTCTCTCCGGACAACGGTGGGGACGATGTGTTCGTCCCCGCAAAGTCAACCATGGGAGCAATGACAGGGGACAGGGTGCTGTGCGGCATAACAAGCCTGGAGGAAAAGGGCCCCATGGGCGAAATCAGGCGCATCATTGAGCACGGCAGAGACGATTTCGTGGCATGCCTGGACATGGAGGACGGCAGATATGTGGTGCACCCCATGCGCAGGGACATCCCCGGATCCATCCCTGTTTTCAGGAACGGACCCAAGCCCAATATCGGCAAATGCAATATAGGTGACTGGGTGCTTGCCAAACTCATGCCCCGCACGGACCTGAGAGCGCCCCTGACAGTCTCCATTGCCATGCCCCTGGGCAAGGCGGACTCCATTGCCGGGCTGCTGGCAGCCGTGGCCAGGGAATATGGTCT
>JAZURH010000379.1:0-9824 GCA_045606125.1 Lentisphaeria bacterium
ATGGCTACGACCCGACTTGCCAAAGGAAATCCGCCCTGAAATGACGCACACCAAGGGATGCAAGACGCTGCATGTCATCAATGCGGCCCATGGGATCCCCAAGCAGAATGCTTGTACATTTATCGTTGACAGCGACAATGTGCTCCCCCTTAACGGATGTCATATCCATCTCCGTAAAACTGCAGTTTGCCTGACCGGGGCACTGTCCCTTTGCGCTTGCCATGGCGCATACCGCCGACCGTGCAAGCACAGGTTCCTGGAAAAGCACGGCTGTTATCCTGCCGCCAAGCTTTGCAGCCAGGGTGTCCTGATTGTCAAATGTATCCTCAGGGCACATTGTCACACGGCGTATTCCAAGTTTAAACCATTCGCCTGCAGCCACATGATTAAACGCATAAAGAGACCAATCCGCCGTCACATCCATACCGTCCAGTGATGCACTTCCACCTGCCCTGCGGAGAATATCCAGTCCTCCCAGGTTTCCTATTTCCCAACGCCGCCAGCCTCCATCAAAAAGTTTTCTGACGACTGGCGCATAGTCATGCCTTACAGCAGGTCTGACTATAACAGGAACCGATATGCGTATCCTGTCTCTGCCGCCGAGCTTTTTTGCAAGATTGGCAAGTACATCTTCCAGTTCATCCGGGCGTGTCCTGTCAATGGCAAATACGACCTCCTCAAGCCTGTTCAGTTTTTCCTGAGGAATCATATTGAGATAGTAGGCGTGATCGATCTTTACAGAGAATGCAGGGGCCACATCTTCAATTTTACGCAGCGTTTCGCCCTCCACGACCTCCTTCACCTTTCTGAAGTATTCCATATTCTCCGATTCCAAAACGTCAGCTATCTCATCGGCAGCACAACGGCGAAGTTCATTAAGCATGGACTTGGGCACAAAAAGCCCGCCGGGATTGGATATCTCAAGTTTTCCCATGATCAATCCCGTGTCACCCAGCCTGGAAAATGCATCCCGTACCTGCACATCAACTGCAGAAACATCACGGGCCGGCGACAAACCCTCCTCAACCTTCCGCGACATTTCAACGACAATGCCGGAACCGGCATCCGCAATGACTGAAATACAGTCGGCGGAAATGTCCAGCCTGAAATCCACATTCCGTCTCTGCCTGCACAAAGCCGGACGGGCCTCGGGCCAACTGTACCTGCGACGCACATCCTGGGAGGATGTACGGCATATCCTGCTACCGACAGGAAGTTCAGGATGCCCATCTGGAAGCGGGATCTCCACTGTCTTTCCCGGTTCCGCCACAAATACACGGCTCCACCTATCACCACCACGCTGAGTGAACTCCCTTATTTCATCCACACCGAATCCGTAGGGACGGGAGACTCCGGGGATCTCCACCTGAAGCCCGTCATGCTTTTCAATGGCATGCCTTCTTACCTCAAACCGGAGAAAACCATCATTTACACGGCCTACCTGGCCGACCTCCACTCCCCGAGGTCCTACAGTAGCCGTATCAGTCACATCGGGCTGCCTTACATTATCCATGAAGAAATGAGTCCATGGCCTGCTGAAAATAGTCTTGACATCCTGTTCTGCCAGGCCCTCGCCCCCCGGTTCAAAGGTCCCATCCAGAAGCCTGCGGTAATAATTCGTCACGGCCGCCACATAGAGTGGTGTCTTCTTGCGCCCTTCTATCTTAAGAGAAGCCACACCTGCCTTTCTCATTGCATTAAGCAAATCACCTGCAGCCAGATCCTTCATGGAAAAAGGACAGCACATTCCCATATCCTTTCCCCGGGGATCACGCATCCTGAATTTTCCACGGCAGACATAGGTGCAGTCGCCCCGATTTCCACTGGCGCCATTAAGACAGGCAGAAAGCAGACACAGACCACTGTAAGAATAACACAGGGCCCCATGGATAAATGCTTCTATTTCCACCCCGGGGACAGCGCACAGTTCAGTCAATTCACGCATGGAAAGTTCACGGGCTGCCACCACTCTTGCATAACCAAGCCGACGGGCCTCCCGAACACCTTCCACATTGTGCACGGACATCTGGGTGCTGGCATGAAGTTCAAACTCGGGAAAATACTCGTTCACAAGTCCCCGGAGCGCGGCATCCTGCACTATCAGGCCATCTACACCCAGATTACGCAAATCGCACAAAAGTTCAATAAGATCAGGCAGCTCACTTTCGCGCACCAGCGTATTTACCGCCACATACACCTTGCGCCCCGCGGGATGCGCCACCCCCAGAAGGGTCCTCAGATCGTCCGTTGAAAAATTACCTGCATCAGCCCTGGCTGAAAACAGTTTCATTCCGAGATATACCGCATCAGCACCATAATTGAACGCAGCCAGACCGCATTCAAGTGTCCCGGCAGGCGCAAGCAATTCTATTTTCTTGTCAGACATATTTTCACCTGAAACATTCATTTCACTGTAAGAAGTTCATTCCAGCGGGTCGTATAGCTTGGAGTTAAATGCTCCCTTTTCATTTTCCATGGACGCGATATACCCTCGGAAAGAGAAAACACCGTTCCCCTGCCGAGCCTCCGGTTCACCGCATCAACTGCCTTGTACAACTTTGACTTTTCCGGCATACCGCCATCAAACATATCCATCTGCCTGGGCGATTCAGCCGACTCCAATCCGAAAAAAACAACCCCGCTTTTTTTGTACCTTCTGCCGGATACAAACATTCCGCGCAGTTTCGGAGAAATAGCCGCCAACATACGCCCGGTATCATCAAGAGGCATATCAAAAACAACTGTCGCAGATGTAATGCCCGCCTCCAGAGGATGATCCCCATACTCAGGATACATGGAAAAATAAACCTGTGCACCGGACGCAAACTGCCCCTCACCGCGCAGTTTTTCCGCAGCACTGGCTGTATAAGAAGCAATGGATTCAGCAAGGTCATTGAAATCAGTGACCGGATGCCCGAAGGACCGGGACCAGGAAACAGACTTTGACAGTTCATCCGGAGCATCCCCGGCTATGCACTTTATACCTCGCAGCTCCAGGATAGTCCGCTGCAGTTGAACACCAAAACTCCGCCCCATGTCCGCAGCATCACGGGCTGCCAGATCCCCGGCTGTCCGTATTCCAATCCTGTGAAGTTTCGGTCCAATGCGGCGGCCAACTCCCCATACCTCTTCAACAGGTATGCGGGACAGTACTTCCCCGGCATCATCAGGCATTGCAAACACCCCGCCGGGTAGTCGTTTTCCCAGGTGATTTGCAATCTTTGCCAAAGTGCGTGTACGTGCAAATCCAACACCACAGGGTATTCCCACCCACTTCAAAATCGTTTTCCTTATTTCAACGCCGAGCCCAGTCCAGTCAGTACCTGGTGGAAGTTCAGGATGAATGAACGCCTCATCAATGGAATACTGCTCCACATCAGGAGCAAAACAGGCAAGTGTGTTCATTAGCCTTCTTGACATGTCCCCGTATAATTCATAATTGCTTGAACGCAAAATAAGACCATATCGTGATATGTAGGGTTTCAACTGAAAATAGGGGGTTCCCATGGCTATTCCAAGTGCCTTGAACTCATTTGAACGGCTGACGCAGCATCCATCATTATTTGAAAGCACAGCCACGGGACGCCCCTCAAGCGATGGATCGAACACCCGCTCACATGACACAAAAAAATTATTTCCGTCAACCAGTCCTATCATCGCTATTTTATGAACTGATGTATGCATGAAGTGACCACGCCGAACACACGCAGTTCCATGCTGTCCCTGAAATATATGGGACTATATGCCGGATTGGCGGATTCAAGCCATACCCCCACTCCGTCAGTTCTGAAATATTTTACAGTAAAATCACCATTGACACATGCCACGACAATGCTTCTGTCCCGGGGATCCAGAGAACGATCCACAACAAGAATATCCCCGGAGAAGATTCCGGCGCCATTCATGGAATCACCGGCAGCCCGCACAAAATATGTGGCAGCCGGTCTTTGCACAAGAAGACGGTTCAAGTCCAAAGGACTCTCTACATATTGTTCAGCAGGGGACGGAAATCCGCAAGCCGCCGTATCTGACATAATGGGAGGCAATTCCATTTTTCAAAAAAAACTTTACGGCGTCACAGGGACGACTGTCCTTATTTTTTATTTTTTAAAACATTAAGCAAAGACTTGCCGGCATCCTTTATCGAATCTACAGCTTCACCGGATACCTTGCCAGATGTCTTGGCTGCATCATACAAGGATTTTGAAGCCTCTTTTGCCGTTGAACTTACACTGCCACACACTTCATTCAACACAGTCGCAGTAGCTTCAGGCGGCGTGATATCCTCATCCTTGCCTATGTCCTTAAGTTCTATGGTCGGCAGAGGCACCGGAACAGCCAGTCCACCGGCAACTGTGGCAGAAAGATTTATTTTTCCATCGGAAACAAGTATCCTGGAAATCTGAACCGTCTTGCTTTTTTCCTCTTTATCCTCTTTATCCTTTTTTGCATCATCTTCTCCGCTTTCAGGAACAAAACTTTGAACATTCTTCTGAATGGCACCTATGTTGCTTGTAAAGGCAAGAAGATTCATTTCATAAGTTATTTCAGGTCCCTCTATGATTATCTCATCAATAGTGATTTTGTCACCACTGAAAATACTCATCGGATGCATTGACACAAATATCCTGCCAAGCCGAAAAGCTGAATCAGTTTTGTATCCTTCAGGATTGCTCATCACCAGATTTTTCATTTCCAGCCTGCCCCTGAGCAGTGAAACACTGACACTGTCAACAGAAACATCACACTTGGTTACAGTGGAACCAACAGTCTGTATTCCTGTCTTGATCATAAGACCCAAAAAAAGAATGCCTATCACGACAAGAAGAACAAATGCTGCCAATGAACACAAAACTATCTTTATGCGCTTTGCTCCGCGAGAGCTGCTGCACTTGCAAACGCATTCTCCATTGTTCCCATTATCATTTTTATTCTCTTTATCACTACTCATCGCGTGCACTCCATTATACTACAACAGCACAAACTCATGCAAAAAACCGGCCAGTGCAGCAATAGCCGCAACAACGGCGCAAAAAACAAGCCGTCTGCGGCCGAAAGACGACTTCCGGCTTTTTGCCCCAAGATTCCAGCTTAAAAGACTTATGCGCTTTTTCTGCCGCATCACTGTATGATGCCTCCTCCGGAATTAAGGAAGATTCCCTTGAGATTCATCTTGAGTTCCTGAGGATTGTCAGAGAACTTAAAGGCTGTATCCTCAGTTATCATGTCATCATTCACAAGCTTCAGCAGGCACCCGTTGAAACTCATCATATCATCCTCAGCACCGGCCGCTATCGCCTGCGGCAACTTTTCTATCTGGTCGTCAAATATCAGTTTGCGCACGATTGGCGTGTTTATAAGGATCTCGTTCACAGGAACCACGCCCTTGCCTGATGCCTTAGGTGCCAGTCTCTGGCAAATAATGGCACGCAGACAATCCGAGAGGCTCTTCCGCACGGTATCCCTTTCCTCCAGGGGGAACATGTCCAGTATTCGAGTAATACTCTGGGGCGCATTCTTGGTGTGAAGCGTCGTTATGACCATATGTCCGGTTTCCGCTGCCGTCAGGGCAGTCTCAAAAGTGGAGCGGTTACGCATTTCACCGACCATAATGATGTCCGGGTCCTGGCGCAGAGAATGCACAAGGGCCGAATCGAAGCTTTCAGCGTCCAACCCGACTTCACGCTGTTCAAAGAAGCAGAGATTGTCCTGGAATGTATATTCGATCGGGTCCTCAATGGTTATCACATGATCCTCTGATGTGTTGTTCAGATGGTCCAACATGGCAGCCATCGTGGTCGACTTACCTGAACCAGTCGTACCGGATATGAAAATAATGCCGTTTCTGGCCATTACGATTTTCTTGAGAACCTCAGGCAAACCAACTTCCTTGACCGTTGGCGCCTTGCTCTTTACATGTCTGAATGTAAAGGCGGCCTTGTCTCTCTGTCTGTGAAGATTCACACGGAAACGGCCTATTCCCTCTTCCTCCCAGGCAAAATCCAAGTCGCCAGTCTGCTTGTATACTTCATATCTTCCAGGCGGAAGTATCTGCTCCATGGCTTTCTGGAAAAAGATGCTGTCGGTCATGAAATCAGTCTCAATCAATTTGCTGTCTATTCTGAGACGGACATACTTTCCCTCACGGATATGCAGGTCGGACGCCCGGTTCTCAACTGCATACTTCAATACATCAAACAGCACTGATGCATCTCTTGTCGGATGAGTTACAACAAATGCAAGTACCTTGCGCTGCCTCTGCAACCGCCCGAGATAACGCCCGAACTCGTCATCATAAAAAAGAAAATTCTCATTGATGAAATCCAGGCCGTCATCATCCTCAAAACGCTTTTCAAGCTTTTTGTACTGTTCTGCAGGAAGTATGTCCTGCAGCAGAGACACCATCATTTCCTCATTGGTCACCATCTCCGTCTTGACTTGTTTTCCATCTATGCGGAGAAGCGCCTCCTTATCAAGCTGCACAATCCATTCCGATGCCTTGTTCTGCTCACCCGTAAACAAAAAGTCTCTGAACCAATCAAGCATAATCCACTTCCTTGCTTTTCAAATGACCTGTGATAATAAAAACCCGAAGAATTTAATCTTACAACCCCGCTTTGTCCAGTCCGGCTTTAAGACAATAAACAGAAGGAACTGAAACCGGCAGGAAAACAGCTGTTCATTTCAATTCAAATATAAGTTCCTCCGGCTGCAGACCAAATGTCCCTGCCGAAACAAAAATTATATTCTGGCGTCCGGCCTTAAGATCTACCTCACCAACTGCATATTCCGCATTTTTTCCTCCAAAAAGCTCTCCTGCATACCTGCCGCCGGCGATCAACATGGCACGCGTATCCCACTCCCGGCGAAAACTTTGCCGTTTCATCCTGACAGAGTAGCGGCCGGCCTTCTTCACATCCACTGTATAACTGACATACTCACCAGCCTCCCTCAAATGAAGTTTTTTACGACTGTGCACCTCCGCGCCCTGAGCCCTGTTTGCAGCTTTTTCCTGCTTATAACTGCACACATTATGCCCTCCACGATTAAACATGCAGGCGGTGACAATGCCGGGAATTTCAAAGACCTTCTCAGGAGTGCCGGGCTGAATATCCGCAATGACCGGCATGGCTTCAGTCATGCCCACCTTGCCCTTTGCATTCTGAACACAGACCCGGAACACATGTGGATACCCGTCCATAACAGGTGCCCTTCCTGAACGTCCAGCCCTGTTCCACCTTGTATCGGCATAATGGGTCTTGTCAATTGCCAGATCAAACACAAAAGGCTTACTTGTCTTATAATCCACCAGAAAACCGTTGTCAAACAGATAGGCAGTCTCCGCATCTTCCGAAGCCTCAACCTCAAAGCTTATTTTCTCACCGGTTTTCACGCATGCCGGGGGCATGCTGACCCATTTTACCTCAGGCGCATCATCTGAAGGATATTCGTATGCCCGCACATAGTCAACTATGTACTCCTCCATACCCGGTTCGGTAGCACTGCCGCCGGATTTTCCAGCCTGTCCGCTCAAACAGACATACAATTTGCTTGTGCCTAAAGCATGGTTGACTGCATCATATGTAAGAGTTGTCAACGGAGTGTGGCGGGATCTTGCCTCAACCAGTTTGCCGTTGATGTAAGTTGACACCTCAAACGGCGTCCATTTGACTCCTACTATGTAAAAATCATCCAATGTACCGGGCAACCTGAAATGAGAACCATAGCTGTTAATGTTTGGTCCCCTGGTGACATGCAGGTTGCTTGCAATCACAGGTTCACCGCTCCTCGTGGAATAATCCTCAAAAATATCTATCTCATAGCCACCGCCCAACTGACAATTCCTGCCTTCGTTGTGCATCCAGAATGCAGCCCACCATCCTTTTTTCTTTGTAAATCTCACTCTGGCCTCGTAATATCCATAACCGAAGTGCCTGCGGGAATAAAGCCCCGTTGTATGCCCGATATAGGTCCCGTCCTTTCTCTGTCCAAACCACTCACATCTTATATGAAGCTTACCATCCTTGAGAACAGCATACTTGCGGCTGTTCCTCGCCTTTTCCGAATCAGGCGCCCAAGGGCTGTTCATCCAGGTATTTTCCCAGTCCACTTCCCCGCCGTCAAACTCGTCGCTCCATACCAGCTTCCATCCGGCCTTGACAGGGTCAAATTCCGGGGCAAGTTCCAGTTTCATCGGGATATTGCTGTTGCGAACCTCCCGTTCAGCCAAACCAAGCTTAAACTCGTCAACAGTGGCATTTCCCGTATTTATGGCAACTGACGGCCTTACAGCCAACCGGTCCTCAAGATTCAACCGCCCACTGAAAAAACGAAGTTTGCTGTCATTAAGACTGGATGCATTCACAAAATATTCAGATGGACTTGCAGCAAGCATAAAATCGTTCGGAAGAGATTTTACAGGGATCCTTATGGACTTGTTTCTGTTTCCCTTGTACATCACAGCCAGGTCCATATCCTCAGGATGCTCGTGACTGCGCTTGATACACAGCCGCAAATCCTCACCAAGTATCAATTCTATGCTGCCCATTTCAGGGAATCTGCTGACCCGCAGTGAAATCGCCAAATACTTCTCACCGGCCTTTGAAGGCAAAGAGCGCATCTTTTCCGAACCGAACACTGAACCAGAAGGATACACGGCCTGTCCCGACCTCTGCTCCATGCCGTCCGTCAGAATATCCTGTACAATACGGGGATTTCCGCTGCGTTCCACCTCTGTCTCATAGTCATCCGACTCAAATATTTCAGATATAGTCAGAACACTTGATAGATTGCGCATATCCAGGGGACCGCCAAGGGAAACACTTGGCCTCGGCCCACGGCCCGTCTGAAAATGCACAACAAAAATATTGTCCCCCTTCTTAAGCTTTACATCTGCCCGATGATTAGTGAAATGAGGCTTGTCTGCACCATCTCCGGATTTCATGGTATCAATCACCTTTTCACCGTTCAAATAACATGCCATGAAATAATCGGCTCCAGCACCTATTGTATATTTCACATCCGAGGGTGATTTTATTTTGGTATAGAGCAATGCGTTCTCACGCAACGCACGCTTGCCGAAGTACCCGCTGAAATCAATGAAATTATTATTCATTGTGATATTCACCGGTTTTACGCCGAGAACTTCATCGGGTATCCGGTCTCTCGGAAAATCAATATTCTCTCCGTTGCGTCCTATGACGAACACTTTGAATAAACGGGGAAAAGGCAAATCTCCAGACACATCCCCCTTTTCCACAGTGATGGAACTGTCCTTCATGAAAAGTTCCTCATCCCGGCCGATATGCAATGTTGCCATCACCTTGCTTGTCATGCCCTTGGGAAGATCGACAACAGGAACAGAAAGCTGCACATTGTTCCATTCCGGAGATAATTCTGCCCGATCGCTTTCCTGCGCGATCCCCGTCCATCTCCGGCCATTGTCGGCAAAGCACTGAATATTAAATCTTATGCGTCCTCTGCCCCGTACTGTGGCATTGAAAACAAGACGGTCCCCCGATTCCGCATTGAAATACTTGCTGCTCTTCACTTTAAAGCCATATTTGGAAGTTACGCCTGATACATGCAAGACGCTATCCACTGTCTTGACAGTCGGATATGGCTCATAGTTTTTCCATGTGAGCCTGACCCATTTCCCCGTCATATCAAATGCATCAGCACAAACACACAATGCAGCAAAAATCACAAAAAAAGACAACAGTTTTTTCATAAAACTCCATAATTCAGGAACTGTAAAGATAATTTCACACTTTAAAAAATTACCTCTATAACCTATAAAATACTCTAAGGCAATGTAGCATATT
>JAZURH010000380.1:0-3267 GCA_045606125.1 Lentisphaeria bacterium
CAGCTTAATGCGCTGCTTGAGGTTCCATTCGTCAAAACGCTTGAGTTCGCCCAGATTGATTGCGTTCTGGATTTCAGTCATACGGAAGTTGAATCCAACGCGGCGGTGGATGTAGAGCTGCTTGCCTTCCATCTTGAGAAGATTGAGCTTGGCACGGACAT
Source organism: Lentisphaeria bacterium (assembly GCA_045606125.1). GTDB lineage: Bacteria > Verrucomicrobiota > Lentisphaeria > Oligosphaerales > Oligosphaeraceae > RGIG3456. Next base: position 162 of record JAZURH010000380.1, read on the forward strand.
CGTATCCGTGGTCACGGAAGGAGCGGCATTCCCATGCCAGATCGTCATCGTTTGTGCAGACCATTCCGCCTTCACCGCCTGTGGTGAAATGCTTGCTCTGGCAGAAGCTGAAGCATCCGACATGACCGATGGTACCGGCCTTCTTGCCCTTGTAGATGCCGCCGAAGCACTGTGCGCAGTCTTCAATGACGTACAGGTTGTATTTCTTTGCAACTTCCATGATAGGATCCATGTCAGCTACCATACCGTACAGATGAACGACCACGATGGCCTTGGTGTGTTCAGTGATGGCTGCTTCGATCTTGGTGGGATCCATGAGGTGGTCGGTCCCCACATCTACGAACACGGGGAGAGCGCCAGCCTGAAGTGCGCAGAAGCTGGAAGCGATAAAGCTGTAGCTTGTGCAGATGACTTCGTCTCCGGGGCCGATGTTGAGGCCGCCCAGTGCTGTATGGAGGGCTGCTGTGCCGTTTGTCACGCTGATGGCATTCTTGACGCCAAGCCACTTTGCCCATTCTTCTTCAAACTGCATACCCACATTACCGGTCCAGTAGTTGACCTTGCCGGAGTGCAGGATGTCAAGGACAGCCTTGTCGGTTTCAGGATCGAACTGGGGCCATGCCGGGAAGGGCTTGTCATAGACTTTCTTTCCGCCGTTGATAGCGAGATCTGCGCATTTAGTCATTTTGTTGACTCCTGATTTTTTGTTTGATGTCCGGCGGGTTCTCCGCCATTCTGTTAAAAATATACAAGACAAAATCTTAACTGAGCAATATAGCGATTAAAAGATGCTTGTCAAGGTGAAAAGTGCGTAAATGCCCATGATGCGATGTAAAAATAAGGCGAGGCAGCTGCAGTTCATTTACGGGGAAAATAATATTTTGAGATTTTATGCAATAGTCTTGAAAAATGGATTTACAAATAGTGCAACCGATGTATATTTGAGATGTTTTGATGTATAAAACAGGCATGTGGAGACATTAATAATGAGTAAGAGAACTGTTGCGGTCATACCCGCACGATATGGAAGTACACGTTTTCCCGGCAAGCCCCTGGCCATGATAGCTGGCAAGCCAATGATACAATGGTGCTGTGAGTCAACGGCTAAGTGCAGGGATCTTGACGATGTGATTGTGGCCACTGGCGATGTTCGTATCGCGGATGTGGTGGCTTCTTTTGGCGGAAAAGCTGTGATGACATCGCCTGATCATCAGACGGGGACGGACAGAATTGCCGAGGCTGTAGCCGGCATTGACGCGGATATTGTCGTAAATGTTCAGGGGGACGAACCCCTTATGGCGCCGGCTGTGCTTTCACAGCTTGTTGAGAAGATGCGTGCCACCGGTGCTGAGATGGGGACGGCAGCTGTGCCCTTCAGTGTCAGCGGCCGGGACCCCTCCGATGTGAACGCTGTCAAGGTTGTTTTGGATGGAAGCGGCATGGCGCCTTATTTCAGCCGTTCGCTGATTCCTTATCCCCGGAAAGGCGGGGTTCCGGTGGAACCGCTTCTCCATTGGGGGCTTTACGCATACAGACGTGACTTTCTTGACAGATTTGTAAGCTGGCCCCGGGGCGTACTTGAGGCATGTGAGTCTCTTGAACAGCTCCGTGCTTTGGAACACGGGGCGAAAATCAGTGTCATTGTGACTGATGAACGCAGTGTAGGTGTGGATGTTCCGGAGGATATCGCTTTGGTTGAGAAGATAATTGCTGAAAAGGGGCTGTGCTGATATGGATAACAATACAGGTGTTGTTGATACTATGACCGATGTGCGCTGCAATCTTGCGGATGGTATTTCCATTGGAAACGGATGCGGCATGGTGCTTATTGCAGGTCCCTGCGTCGCGGAGTCAAAGGAACTTTGTCTTCAGGTGGCGGCCGGTGCCATGCAGTGCTGCCAGGATCTGGGCATTCAGTATATATTCAAGGCTTCTTTTGATAAGGCGAACAGAACCAGCGGAACTTCTTTCCGCGGAGCCGGTATTGATGAAGGGCTGGACATTCTGGCCACTGTGAAAGAGGAGTTTGATGTACCGGTCCTTACGGATGTGCATGAGCCATGGCAGTGCGAACGCTGCCGCGAGGTGGTGGATGTGCTTCAGATCCCGGCATTTCTCTGCCGTCAGACGGATCTCCTGCTTGCCGCCGGCGAGACAGGTTTGCCGGTTAACATAAAGAAGGGGCAGTTTATGGCGCCTGAAGATATGGAACAGGTGGCTAAAAAAGTTCTTTCCACTGGTAATGACAGAATAATGCTGACGGAGCGGGGTACCAGTTTCGGATATCATAATCTGGTGGTTGACTACCGTGGACTGGTTATGATGAGGCAGCTTGGATATCCTGTGATATTTGATGCTACTCATTCGGTTCAGCGTCCGGGTGGAAATGGTACTTCCAGCGGAGGAAACAGGGAGTTTGTGGCACCGCTTGCCAGGGCTGCAGCAGCTGTTGGAGTGGACGGTTTGTTCATTGAGACACATCCCCATCCTGAAAGGGCGCTTTCTGACGGTCCCAACAGTGTTCCGCTGAACGAACTGAAGAACCTTCTCAGAACATTTAAGGAAATAAACGATGTGCTCAAGGGCTGAGAAAATAAAGGCAGTTGTCTTTGATGTTGACGGAGTGATGACCGACGGGCGCCTGGGATACATGTCAGACGGCGCCACGGTCAAGTTCTTTAATGTGCGCGACTGCGCAGGGATAGTCCTTCTGCGGAAAGTCGGTCTCAAGGTGGCCTGGTTGACGGGGCGCTCCGATGAGAGCAACAGGAAAAGAGCGGAAGAGTTGAAGATAGATCTGCTTAAGGACGGATGCCATTGCAAGGCTGATGGACTGCGTGAAGCGGCATCCTGCTTTGGAGTGGATGTTGATGAATGTGCGTATGTTGGCGACGATCTCATAGACCTTCCTGCGCTTGAGATAGCAGGATTGCCTGTTGCCGTGGGAGATGCATGTGATGAAGTGAAGGCCTGTTCCTGCTGGACAATGGAACATCCGGGGGGCGGGGGCGCTGTCCGGGAGTTCTGCGAGAAACTGTTGAAGGCCATGGGAATATATGAAAGGGCCTTGAAAGTTTACAGGGGGGAGCAGTGAGGGGAATACTTG
>JAZURH010000381.1:0-5611 GCA_045606125.1 Lentisphaeria bacterium
GTCATTTTGATGAATGCTTCAGGCACTACCTGGAATATTCTGGCTCCGCGATTTTCCAGTTCAGCAAGAAGCTTACCTTCGTTGCTTCCCTGGTACAATTCGGGGCAGCAGTATACTTCGTTTATTGGAAAACCGGCCGCCAGGGCTCTTGTAAGTGCCCTGTAGCCTTCAATGAGCACCACCTTGTCCCTGTCTCTGTCTTTTCTGTCCCGCCATTTGACTATTTGCTTTACCCTGGGGTTCTGCAGGCTTGTTATTATCATTGGGCACCGCCATGTTTCAAGTGATGTTGTCTGCCGGCCTGGCATCCCAGCGGATGTTCCATGCCTGCATAATTTTATGATTCCGGTTTGAAATACTGTGCAAGGGCATTAGTTTAAACCTTGTTTTGCTGCACGCAAGACGCTGAATACAAAATAACATACAATACACTTGATAAAACATGAAAGAACGCCTGCTGACTGCTCTTCCTCTGATATTTATTGTTTCTCTGGCCTTTGCACTTCCCGGTGTTTACGGTGCATCCTTTTTCGTTCTTATGGCTCTTGCCATGGTATGTGCAGGTTTTTACGAGGCATTTGCCATGTGTAATCTTGCAGACGGGCGTTCCTTTGCGCTGACCGGAACGATCTTTGCCGTCCTGCTGACACTATCATCGGTTTTCATGAATGTGTTCAGCCCCGGGGGTGCAGTGTTTACTGGAGCTGATGTCTTTGTTATTTGCCTGTATATGCTGTTCGCCATCTGGCCTGTCTTCCGTAAGGGGCCTTCAGCTGAGCTTGTCAATGCCTATTTCATATCCCTCGGCATTTTTATGTATCTCGGTGTGATGCTCAGCTTTTTTGCAAAGCTTTATTTTCTGCAGATCCCCTGCGGACAGGGGATAGTCTCAGGCAGAAGCATGCTTCTTTTCATTATCGCCGTTACCAAGATGGCTGATGTGGGAGCGTATTTTATTGGTGCGTCTACAGCGCGTCTGCCGGGCGGCAATCACAAACTTGCCCCTGTTGTCAGTCCTAAGAAAAGTATAGAGGGACTGATAGGCGGTACGGTGTTTTCAACTGGAACTGCAATTGGCCTCTCCTATATACCGGGATTTATCCGCACGGCTGAAACCACTCTGTTCTCAATGTGGGAACTTGTCGCCATCGGCGTGGGAGCATCGGTAATCGGCCTTCTCGGTGATTTGATAGAATCGGCATTGAAGCGGGCTTCCGGTAAGAAGGATTCCGGCAGCATACCCGGTATCGGCGGCATTCTTGATGTTCTTGACAGTCTTATTCCAATTTCACCATTGTTCTATGCGTATATTTTCACAGTTTGTTTCAGATAGTATTATTTTTTCAGCTGTTGTTCTGCTGCTATGCGGATGCATGTCCTCCGGTAAGTATACCAAAGAGGCTTTTCCCCGGGCGGACCAGAAACGATGGCCTGATGAAACTGAAGTAGTTGATGTTGTGGTCAGGTGTGTCCGTATGGCTGAATATACATCGGGCCGGCCCCATGCGATCCGGGAATACGCTATATTCCTCCGGTCCACATACAGTCGGTGTTCCGAGGGGGGAATTGACATTGATGCCGGAGTGCGCGCATTGAACTACATAAGAAAGATACATCGTGATGCCCGGGGCGGGCGCAAGCTGTGGCGCCAGGCCATCGAACTTGCACAGTACGAACCGGAAAATACGGAAAAAAGGATGCCGGGGCTTCCTCCGCCTCACAGATGAATATGGATATTTGTCCTGAAAATCTTCTTCCTTTTCTTAAGACCGGCTTTATTGGCAGGCAAATGGTCTCCAGGGAGGAACTGGAGTCGACTAATATAACAGCCATAGAGCTTGGAGAGGCCGGAGCTGCCGGGGGACTTCTTGTTGCTGCTGATCATCAGACGGGTGGCAGGGGGCGCAGCGGCCGGAGCTGGTTTTCTCCCGCTGGACGAAATCTGTATTTTTCCATTCTTCTGCGTCCTGAATGCAGTCCCGGGGCGATTCCGCAGCTTGCGATAGTCGCAGCTTTGTCCCTGCGGGATTCCATAGCTGAGGTGTGCCCTGAAGTAAATGCCGGAGTTAAATGGCCCAATGATCTGCTTGTGGACGGTGCCAAACTAAGCGGCATACTTTGTTCAATGTCAGCTATTGGCGATCGGGCGGAATATGCGATCGTTGGCATTGGCGTAAATGTAAATCTTGAAAAGCATGAGATTCCGGAGGAAATACCCGCCACGTCGCTTAAAATGCTCAGCGGGCGTGAAGTAAGCCGTTCCCTGGTTCTTGCTTCGTTTCTGAATGTATTTGAGAAGGACTACCTTGACTGGATCCACTATGGCAGCCTTGAACCGTTTATTGAACGCTGGCGAAAGTGTTCGTGCCTTGACGGCAGTCATGTAGTTGTGGAGCAGGGCAGCAGGCTGTTGAGCGGAACTGCGGACGGAATAACCGATGACGGGCGATTGCGTCTTCTTGATGAAAACGGGGCCGTTGTACTTGCATGTGCAGGGGACGCCCATATACGCCGATAAGCAATGTATTCTTCCCTGTATATACATGTTCCCTTCTGTGCTGCCAAGTGCGATTACTGCGGATTCTATTCAGTCTGCGATCAGGGAGGGCATGCTGATTATCTTGAACATCTTGAGGATGAAATGGCCCGTTATTCACGGGAATGCCTTCCGCTTGAGTCCATTTTTGTCGGCGGCGGAACACCCAGCCTGCTGACTCCTGAAGAATGGAGACGAATGGATGCCGCTGTTAAGAGATATTTTACTTTTGCGGCGGATTGTGAGTACAGTACAGAGGCCAATCCTGAAAGCATAAGCTCTGAACATATAGAATGCTGGCGTGAATGCGGTGTCAACCGGGTCAGCATGGGAATACAGGCTTTTGCCCCTGAAGACAGAGCGGCGATAGGCCGGCGCGGCACATTGAACAGACTGGAGAATATAGTCAGTGAACTTGACGCTGCGGGAATTGTCAGGCGTAATTTTGACTTGATATTCAATTTACCGGGACAGAAGCCGGAAAAATGGGTGGAAGCTCTTGAGCGGGCAGCAGCACTTGGCGCTACTCATATTTCAACTTATGAACTGATGGTGGAGAAAGGTACTCCTCTGGCCGGAAGGGGAGTTCATTGCGGTGATGAAGAATCTTTTTTGAGATTATGGGCACTTACCGGCGACACGCTGGGCAAGTTGGGCTTCAGCCGTTATGAGATCAGCAATTTTGCCAGAGACAGGGAAGAATGCAGGCACAATCTGAATATCTGGAAGGGAGCTACATATCTGGGATGCGGGCCTGCAGCATGGTCGTTTGACGGAATTGAAAGACGGGGAAATCCCGCGTACCTTGAGCTGTGGCTCAACAATGCCCCTCCCGAAATTGACAGATTGGACAAGGAGGGCAGGGCGGCTGAAATACTTGCCTTCGGAATGAGAGTTGTAAAAGGCTGGACCTGGCAGGAATACAGAAATGCCACCGGGTTTGACGCAATTGAATTGAGGGGAAAACAGCTTTGCGAATTGGAGAAGGATGGACTTGTCACATTGTCCGACACAGGAACTGCTCCAACAGAGAAGGGCCTGCTTTTCAATGACTGCATTCTGGAAAAACTATGCGTGCTGTGACAGAAAAATCTGGCGCCGGGGGGCTACTCCCGTATGGTTTTTAATCCCAGAGCAGTTCTTCTTGAGTTTACATACTGCCATATCTGAGGACATTTTGACAGTGATTTCACAAGCTGTGATGTGGTAGTGCCCATTGCTTCGGCAGCATCCGATACCCGGTATTCTGCAGCCTCGAGAAAATCCAGCGTGCGTGCCGCCCAGATGGGGAAATCCGCGGATTTCAGTCCAGGCATGTTTCCCGGTTGTATTTTTTCTTCGCTGCGTATTTTTATGGCGATTTCAAGACGAAGCCTTTTCAATGCAGCTGCCTTGTTTTGATGTTGTGACCGTGACTCGTCATTCACAGCGGATATTCCGGTTGCAATGTGAGTGAGCTGCACTGCACTTTCGGTTTTGTTGCGCTTTTGTCCTCCGGGACCGCGGCCTCGCGCAGTGTCAGTTCTGCACTGCGCAAGAAGCCGGGCGTCATCCAGTGTCAGCAATTCATCTCTGCCGGTCATTTAATGTATTTCTCCAGATTCCAGAAAGTGTATGCTGTGTTCCAAAATACATCTTCAAGTTCTTCTCCGGTGAGACCGCAGGACTTTATTTCATTCACAGATGTTTTCAGGTCACTCCAGGGAGAGTCCGTGCCGAACATGACTCTGTTTGTACCCATTGCCCTGATTATGCGCAGCATCTGGCTTTTGTCCTTCATGAAATGCATGGAGAAGGAAGTGTCTATGAACACTCCTGTTCCCGGCAGGCTGTTCTCCACTTCATCCCAGTTCATCCAGCCTCCCGTATGGGCCGCAACTATTTTCATTGCCGGATAGCGTCTGGCAAGTTCAGCAAAAGTTGCGGGACTTGAATGGAATGGCGGTTGAAAACCTATGTCCTGCCCCGCATGGAAGAGAACAGGAAGTCCGTTTTCCTGGCAAAAATCCCATATGGGAGCCACTTTGGGTTCAAGTGGATCGAAAGCCTGGTATTCCGGATGGAATTTAAGACCAGGCAGTCCCAGTTCCATAATGCTTTCCAGTATTCCGTGTATGTCTTCGTCATCTGGATGTACTGCTCCGAGGGAAAGTGAAGGCCATGCATTGTGCATTGCCGACCACTGGTTTGTGGAATGGGCCTGCCCTGTTCTGGTGACTACGGGGCAGTTCATCCAACCGGTGTAGCCGGCATCAGATGCCTGTGCTGACAGATCGGAATATTTGCCGTTTGTGTAGGCTGGAATGAAATGGGACAATTCACGCAGGTGCGCTACGGCACGCTCCGCAATTTTGTCCGGAAATACATGAGTGTGGCTGTCAAATATCTTCATCTTTTTTAAGCGGGCTTCCGTGCAGCGCTGCAATGCTGTACGGAAGCATTTTATCAGAATCCGAAGAGTGTCTTGGGACGGCTGTACGCCAGGTCAGAGGCCAGTTCCTGTGCGACCTCAAGAGGCATCTGGCCTCTGTCGGTCATTTCACCAAGTACGAAGCTGAGGCTGCGTCGGAACATTTCGTGGCGTGATCCGTAGCTCATGATCTTGCGTGAATCGGATACCATACCGGACATGTTGCTGAGCACATCAACTGAACCTACATATTCAAGCTGTCTGCGCATTCCGATGTACGAGTCATTGAGCCACCATGCAAGTCCCAGACTCACCTTTTCGCCAAATGCGCGCGTAAGCTGTGCCAGAGTCGCATTGTGGACCGGGTTCATGTTGTAGAGTACTGTCTTGAGTCTGTTGTCAAAGCGGTTGAGCAGAGGCAGAAGCGGTGTCAGATAATCTGTCATGTGGTCGCCCAGATCTCCTCCTGAATCGGGACCTATGTTCTTTGCAAGGGAATCGCGCACATCGCGTACAGCACCGATATGGAACTGGAATACCCAGTCCTTCTCTGCGTCAAGTTCGGCCATTTCGTTTATGAAGTAAGACATGTAGCAGATGATCTCAGCTTCTGTGAGAGGTTTGCGCTCCATTGCCTTTTTGAATACTGCATTGGCTTCTTCCTT
>JAZURH010000382.1:0-4330 GCA_045606125.1 Lentisphaeria bacterium
GCTCACAGACCGACATGGCTACGATCCGACTTAGGTTGACGCCGTAATGGGCGAACCGGGCGTATTCGTATTTCCGGAGCCGCCGCTGCCTGTTTCAGGTTTCGGGGCAAAGCCGCAGCAAGCCAAAAAGCCGACTGCCCCCAAGGCTTCACCTGCAGCAGTTCAGGACAATGAAGTGAAATCCGACGAAAAGTCTGATTCAGAGGAATGATATTCACTGGAAAAATCGTCTTATAAATAATCTGAACTGATGCCTGAATCACTTTCACATACCCTGACTGAACTCCTGCGAATGCGCGAGGAGTGCTTTGTCACGGTTTGGGAATGCGAAGAAAAGCTGAGGGAAATACTGCCGGACTTCCCGATACCGCAGCCTCCCGATCTGCCATCGCGCAGAAAGCGCATTAAAAAGCAGATCATACATCCATCAGCAGATGCCCGGGAAAATGAAACAAATGGCAGGATAAAATTCAGAGAATTGAACAAGGAAACTGAAAACGCCTACAGGCTCGTATTCCTGTATGGAGGACAGGAGCAGTCCAGTTTCCAGACTGAAACATCTTTATCCTCTGCAATGGCAAATATGAACACTGATGATTTCATCATGCTTGCCGTTGAAACAGTTTCATTCAAATCAATGAACGAATGGAAAACACGGGATATTCTGTGGAAAAATCCCCTTTCCGTGAAAACGGAAATAAAAACTGAACAAGAAACACCTGAAAAAGACAATGAATAGCCAATTCAACAGATTCAACAGCAAAAGACAGCCCCAGCTTCTCTCCTGGCTCAGGCTGGTGCGCCTGCCGAACTTGTTCACTGCCATCGGTGATCCTCTTGCAGGACTTTGCATAGCGTCGTTTACGACAAACATCCCATTCACATTCTGGCAGTTTATTTTCATGCCACTGTGCGGAGCGCTTATGTATGCCTTCGGCATAATACTCAATGACTGGAAGGACATACCGGAAGACAGACGCCACAATCCGGACAGACCCCTCGCTGCCGGACAGATCGCACCGTCAGCGGCTCTTCTGGCAGGCATCTGCATTTTACTTGCCGCCCTTTTGACGGCATTCATAGCGGGACGAGCCACACTGCTGATTGCAATAATCCTTGCAATAGCAATAATAGCCTATAACAACATGCTGAAGCAATATGCCGGACATGGTGCAATATGCATGGGACTTTGCAGAGCTCTCAATCTGCTTCTTGGAGCCAGTGCAATACAGCTTACACCGGACATAGTTCTTCCAGCAATCATGGTCTTTGCCTATGTCATGTACGTCACAGTCCTGGCCCGCAGCGAAAATCACAAAGTCCAGATACCGGATAAAAATGTATTCTACCCGGCGCTCATCTACACTGTCGGATGGCTACTTGCTGTTTTTGTTGGCATAAGACAATTTACGGCAGCTGCTCTGCTGCCCAGCGCATTATGCGCCTTCGCCGCAGTGTTTTCCGCCTTCCTGTCAGCTGCACGCATCTATAACAGAAGCATACGCCCGAAAGAAGCACATGCCTTTATCGGGCGACTGATTACCGGAATGATCCCCATGCAGACATCATTTATAGTGCTGGCCTTGCCGGAACACGCTTGGATACCAGTGTCGGCAGGCGTTGCACTCTGGTTTTTCACAGCCATACTCGGCAAACTATTTCCACAAAGCTGACAAATGCTTGAAACGCTTCAAATAAGAAATCTTGCCCTTGTACCTCATCTTGAAATAGATTTCGGTAAAGGACTCAACATAGTCACTGGCGAAACTGGTGCAGGCAAATCCCTTGTAATAGGTGCACTGCAGCTTCTTGCCGGTGGACGGGCTGCGCCATCCTCGATAAGAAAAGGCGAAAAATCCTGTGAAATAACCGGTGTTTTCAATATATGCAGTAAAGACTTTGATGCATCAAACGGGCTTATTGAATCCAGACTTGAAGCCTCAGGACTGCCGCCATGCGAAGAAGGCAGACTTCTTTTGAAGCGCATAATAACCGAAAACGGCAGCAAGGCATATGTCAATGGCTCCATGGTGACGGCAGGCCTGCTCAAAGAGATCAGTGAAAACCTTATTGACATGCATGGTCCACATGACAATCAGACACTTCTTATGACATCCAGGCAGCTTCAAATGCTGGACATATATGCAGGCCTTTCCACCGAGACTGCCGATCTGAAGGCAAAATACGCAGAACTTGCGGAGACAAGAAGGCTTCTTGAAGAGCTCAGAAATGAAACTCTTGCTCCCGAGGAGCAAAATCTGCTGGAATACCAGCTTAAAGAAATAGAAAGTTCCCATCCTGCAGAAATCGATGAAGAAGAGCTGCTTTCAAAATACCGGCTGGCAAGCAACTCAAGAAGACTGGTGGAACTTGCCGCAGGGGCCGCAGAGGCATTAAGCGAAGGAGAAAACAACGTTGCGGATAGCCTGGCTGTCCAATTGCGCTCATTGCATGAACTGGCTCAACTGGATCCGGATGGAGGCTGCAAATTAGTGGAACAGCTTGAGGAAGCCGCCGAATGCATAAGAGATCTTGGAGCACAATTTGCGGATTATGCCGGCAGTCTGGACATGGATCAGGAGGAACTTCAGAAACTGGAAAAACGCATGGACCGCATACAGAGACTCAAGCACAAATACGGTCCATCGCTGAAGGATGTCATTGCCACTGCTGCAAGAATACGCGCAAAACTGGAATGCGTGGAAGGGCGCGCCGAACGCATAAGGGAACTTGAAGAAAAGGAAAAATCAGATGAAAGTTCGTATATGCAGCTGTGCCGTGCCGTATCCGACAAACGCAGAACCGCTGCCCCCGCCTTGGCTTCAGCCATTGAAGGAAAACTGAGGGCGCTGGGATTTGACAAGGCGGCATTCAGCATATCTTTAAAAGATGCGGCTGCAAGTGCTTCGGGAATGGACGCCGCTGAATACAATTTTGCTCCCAATGTAGGGGAAGACATGCTGCCGCTGCGCAGCATAGCCAGCAGCGGAGAAATTGCCAGGGTGATGCTTGCCATCAAAACTGTGCTCAGTGATGCAGATGGTGTTCCCATACTGGTATTTGATGAAATAGATGCAAATATAGGCGGTCGCGTCGCAGTAGCCGTGGCTGATGAACTGAAAGCCGTATCCGGAAGACATCAGGTCTTCTGCATATCTCATAAACCTCAGATCGCAGCATCCGGAGCACGGCATTATCTGGTTGAGAAAAAAGTTTCCGAAGGCAGGACCAGCACGGATGTAAAACAGATTGACGGGCAGGACAGGCTTGACGAAATAGTACGCATGCTGGGGGCTGACATGTCTTCGGCGGCAGCAGTCGCCCATGCGAAGGAGCTTCTTGGGGAGAATATAAAATGAGAATATATCTGAACACAATCCTTATTCTGGTCTGCAGTCTTATGCTATTTTCATGTAGGCCTATAGACCTGGAGAGAGAAATAAAGGAAGCCTCAGGCGCAGCAAAAAAGGGAGACTGGAAAACAGCTCTTGAAAAGGCTGAAACATGTCTGGACAATGTGCCGTCACATCCTGACGCGGCATTGCTGAAAGGCCTGGCACTGTTTAATCTCCACGGCTCAGATCCGGCGAAAACAGCCATGGCTCTGGACAATGTAAAGCGTGTAACTCAGGAGCATCCGGAACGCTATGACGCATGGTTCATATACGGCTGGATTCTGTTCAACAGCAATCACATCAACGATTCAATATACGCATTAAGAAAAGCATACGAGCTTCAGATGAAACCGGAAAACGCCAAAAATGTCACTCAGGTGTCCCAGGGAGCAATCATGTACACTTTAGGACAGGCCTGTCTTATGAACAATCTTTCCGCCGAGGCTGACAGGATGCTTCAGCTGGCGGCTAAACGGACGCCATACAATTCCTGGGCTTCAATCGCATCCAATATAGGATATATAAAGTTTTACGAGCACAAGTACAAAGAATCCCTGTCCTGGATGAACAAGGCGCTTAAGATGCGGCCAAATGACTATGCCATTGCGCTTAACCTGGCGGTAATAGTGGACATTCTATCCTACGAGGCGTACAACAAGGAAAATCCCCGTGCCTTCGCTGACAAGCGCAAAGGATGGTATCAGTATGCACTTAAATTAATCAACACCGAACTTGCCAGGACCAATAATGCAAATATGCAGGTATATCTGAACAACCTCAAAAACTCAATAACTGCCAGGCTGGCCAAAATCTGACTTGATATGCCGTTCATACCGGAAGAAACATTGGACGAGATACGCCAGCGCTCAGATCTGGTTGACATAGTCGGTTCATTCGTTGAGTTGAAGCACAGAAACGGGGACTGGTGGGGATGC
>JAZURH010000383.1:0-2840 GCA_045606125.1 Lentisphaeria bacterium
AGCCGACAATACAGCAAATCCGGCATTTGTTGCCGCGGACATTCTGTCCCAGGCTGAACATGGTTCCGGCAGAGAGCAGGCAGTCCTTGTAACGACAGATGATTCCCTGCTTGACAAAGTGGAAGATGAAATCAAGCTGCAGGGCGCAAGGCTTTCTCGCAGCGAATGCGTGACAAAGGTCCTGGAAAACGGTGTATTCCTCATCGGCGCGGAAAATCTGGACAAAGCGGCGGAGATCGCCACCATGTACGCTCCCGAACACCTGGAAATACACACTGCCGATCCGGCAGCGCTTGCACCAAAGATAAAGGCCGCCGGCGCAATATTCCTGGGACAGTGGACTCCAGAGCCTGCCGGTGATTTTGTCGCCGGTCCCAGCCATGTCCTGCCCACAGGAGGATCTGCAAAATATTTCAGCGGTCTCACAGCAGACATGTTCTTCCGCCGCACCAGCCTGCTGCAATACGACAGAAACGCACTTATGGAAGACCTGCCCCACATTCTCTGCTTTGCCGAATGCGAGGGACTTGATGCTCACGGTAATTCTGCCGCCATCAGGAAATAAGGTTCCGTCACATTCAGGATAAAAGCACATTCACAATACCCAAGGAAGCATCCACATGAGATTCAGATTCACAGAAAGGCTGAAAGCAACCCTCGAACAGGAACTTCAAGTACAGATACCTGAGATCCCAATTGAACTCTGCCCCGCAAACTTCACTGGAGACATCACCATTTCATGCTTTGCCCTGGCAAAGGCGGCCAGGCGCAATCCCATGCAGCTGGCGGAAAGGGTCAGGGAAATCATTTCAGCCGATGATGATGTGGAATCTGCAGAAGTTGTAAAGGCATTTGTCAATGTCACGATCAAGGCCTGCGCACTTATGAGGGACACTGTTTCAGACGAGAATGCACTGCTGGAAGATGTGAAACTGCCGGCGGACGAACGCAGAAGAATTCTCATAGAGTTTTCGGCTCCCAACACAAACAAGCCCCAACACCTGGGACATGTACGCAACAACTCCATAGGAATGGCAACGGCATCCATCCTTGAGCTTGCGGGGCATGATGTGATACGCATCAACCTTGTCAACGACAGAGGCATACACATCTGCAAATCCATGCTGGCATACCAGCGTTTCGGCCAGGAAACAGACCCTGCAAAGGCCGGAAAAAAAGGCGACCACCTGGTAGGCGACTTCTATGTTGCATACGACAAGGCACTGCGCCAGCAGATCGATGAACTTAAAGCAGCGCATCCTGAACTGGCGGACAAGGAAAACGACGAACTCTTCCTGCAGACTGAAATCGGTGCTGCAGCACAGGCAATGCTCAAGGCCTGGGAAGACGGGGACACAGAAGTCCGCGCACTTTGGAACAAGATGAATCAGTGGGTCTTTGACGGTTTTGCGGAGACCTACAGAAGAATGGGAGTTCGCTTTGACAAGACATATCTTGAAAGCCAGACATACATGCTTGGCAAGGACATTATAAAGACCGGTCTTGAGAAAAATGTCTTCAAGAAACGGGAAGACGGTGCTACCATCATAGAGTTTGATGAAAAATCCCTCGGCACCAAGGTAGTTCTCCGCAGCGACGGCACAAGCGTATATGTCACCCAGGATCTTGGGACAACACTTCTCAAGCAGCAGGATTTCAATCCTGACCAGCAGATATGGGTGGTTGGAGACGAGCAGATCAGACACTTCAAGGTACTGTTCGCAATACTCAAGGCTCTCGGCTACACCTGGGCTGAGAAACTCACTCACATGCCCTACGGCATGGTCAACCTTCCGACCGGAAAAATGAAAAGCAGAGAAGGAACAGTGGTTGATGCGGATGATCTTTTCGATGAAATGGAAAATCTGGCCAGAGAAGCTACCTTGGAAAAAGCCGGAGAGAATCCACCCGAAAACCTGGACGAAAGGGCCGCTGTGATCAGCATGGCTGCCTTGAAGTTCATGCTGCTTAAGGTAAATCCCAAGACAACCATCATGTTCGATCCCAATGCGTCGATAAAGTTCGAGGGTGATACCGGACCATACGTATTGTACGCCTACGCCCGTATATCATCCATGATGAGAAAAGCCGAGGACATGGAAGGAAAGGTTGACTGGACACTGCTGAAGGAACCGGCGGAAAAAGCTCTGGCGCTCAGATGCGCTCTTTTCCCGGAGGCCGTGCACAAAGCCGCCAGAGAACTGGACAGTTCCACCATCGCAGGATATCTGCTGGATCTGGCAAAGGACTTCAGCACATTCTACCGCAATTGCTCTGTGCTCAACGCAGAATCACAGGATCTGCGCAAGACAAGGCTTGCACTTTCTTCATGCGTCCGCACGATCCTCAGAAACGGTCTTTCCGCTTTGACAATAAACACCCTTGAAAGCATGTGATATCATTCACATGCAGGGACAGCCCCGTATCGCGAAATGGAAACAGCAACAGGTATTGTCTTTGCTGCCTGCACAGCCATGCTGCAGGCCATATCCTACATATTCTCCGGTTTTGCGGTGCGCCGTCATGGAGAACTGGGGGCTATAGGTCTCCTTGCGAGGACGCATATTTTCATTGCCGCCGTAAGTCTGGCCGCCCTGCCGTTTCTATGGCTGCCCCAGCTTGCTGAACAGCCCCTGGCCTATCTGCCGAACGCAGCACTTACCATAGTGTTCTATATGATAGGACAGACAGGGCTGTTTCTGGCACAGCGCAAGATCGACGCTTCCAGGGCAATCCCCATGCTGGGCATGAAAATAGCATGTCTTGCACTTATAAACGCTTTCATATTCAGAATAGCGAACTACTCGTCTCTTCAGTGGATAAGTCGGATCGTAGCCATG
>JAZURH010000384.1:0-3707 GCA_045606125.1 Lentisphaeria bacterium
CATTACGGCGTTTACAGAAATAAAGACCATGAGCGGTCCCCGGAAGATTGAGCGCTTTAATCAGAACCTGGCTACTGTCATAACCGCCATTCCGATTCAAGTCGGATCGTAGCCATGTCGTTCTGTGAGCCAAGGAGTTGCTGCTTGCTGTTGTCTTCCTAAGACCGCTTGGCCTCCGACTTCCATTACGGCGTTTACAGAAATAAAGACCATGAGCGGTCCCCGGAAGATTGAGCGCTTTAATCAGAACCTGGCTACTGTCATAACCGCCATTCCGGTTCCCGGGGCCAGTACCGCGTCCATAATGGAGGATGTGGAGAAGGTTCTTGCGGAGCAGTTCGGCAATGACTATGACATCAGCTGGACGGACATGAGCTACCAGGAGCGCAACAACCAGGGGCAGATTTCCATTCTGCTTGCCATGGCGTTTTTGTTTGCCTATCTTTTCCTGGTGGCCCAGTATGAATCCTGGACCATTCCCCTGCCTGTCATGTTTTCTGTGGCCTTCGCCACGCTGGGCGGCCTTGCTGCCCTGAAGTTTACCGGAATGCTTCTTGATATTTATGCACAGCTTGGTGTGATCATGCTTATAGGCCTTTGTTCCAAGAGCACGGTTCTCATGGTCGAATTCTCCATGCAGGAGCGCAAGGCGGGCAAAAGCATTGAGGAGGCAGCAGTCAACGGTGTGAATTATCGTTTTCGTGCCGTCCTTATGACTGCCTGGAGTTTTATTATTGGCGTTCTGCCGCTGCTTTTCGCCAGCGGAGCAGGTGCTGAATCCCGCCGGGTAATAGGAACTACAACATTCTGGGGAATGCTGGTAGCAACGGTCATAGGCGTGGCGTTTGTGCCGCCGATGTATGCCTTCTTCCAGCGTTCGAGAGAATATTTCAAGAAAGAGAATTGACAAACAACCACGGGATGATGATACCGTCCTATGCAGCAGCCTGCAGCGGACGGTATCAGTTTTTATTTGGAAATATTACAGAAGGGAGATATTCGATGAAGAATACAACTGACATGACAAGCGGCGGAATAGTCGGCCATCTTGCCAGGTTTTCCCTTCCTCTGATGCTTACCAATCTGGGCCAGCAGTTCTATCTTATCGCAGATGCGTCCATAGTCGGGCGCGGCGTGGGAGTGAAGGCGCTTGCCGCTGTCGGATCCGCTGACTGGCTCTACTGGCTTATCCTCTGGAGTGTCATGGCTGTTACACAGGGATTTGCACTTTTTGTTTCCCGCTTTTTCGGTCAGAAAGACTATTCCCGTATGAATCATGTAATGGCCATGTCGGTTCTTCTGAGCCTGGCAATAGGCTTGTTTATGACCATTGCGGGATTGGCCGCCGCATGCCCCGTTCTTTCATTGCTTAGCACGCCGGATGATATAATCGGCGATGCCAGACTTTATCTTATGACTATGATAAGCGGCACAGTTGTTGTGACAGTCTACAACATGTCGGTTGCCATACTTCGTGCTTTCGGCAACGGCCGCGCACCGCTTGTATCTATGATCATTGCCGGAATAATGAATGTGCTGCTGGACCTGCTTTTTGTGCTCGTTTTCCGCTGGGGCGTTTTCGGCGCTGCGTTTGCTTCAATTATTGCCCAGATATTTTCCTTTCTGTACTGCGTGTTTGAGATCCGCAGGATAGAGTGTGTCAGGCTTGATCGCGCGGCCTGGAGGCTTGACCTGAAAATGATATGGGATCTTCTGTGTTTCGGGCTTCCGCTGGCCGTCCAGTATATTCTTATTGCCGTCAGCGGCATAATACTCCAGTCATCCATAAATGTCCGCGGCAGTGCATTCATTGCCGGTTTCACCGCCACAAACAAGTTGTACGGCCTGCTTGAATGCACAGCAATGTCACTTGGACTGGCCTTCGCCACATTTACAGCCCAAAACTACGGTGCAGGCAATCACGCCCGGATAAAGCGCGGCGTCAAGGTCGGCATAGTCATGTCCATGGTTCTTTCTCTGTTCGTTTCCGCCTTGTCGATAATATTCAGCAGAGAACTGCTTCAGGTCTTCATTGCTCCCGCTGTTGAAAACGGCACTGCCGCCGTTGAGGTGGGGCGTTACTATCTTCTCGTCATGGCATATTGCCTTTTGATACTTTTCCCCATACATATCTACCGCAATGCCATGCAGTCTCTGGGAAATTCCACCTGGGCCATGTATTCAGGCATTGCCGAGTGCATTACCCGCGCCGGCATGGGAACATGCTTTGTCTGGTGGTTTGGAACGAAAGTGCTGTACTATATAGAACCATCCGCCTGGATAGCCGCTTTTCTGTTTATAATGATACCGTACTATTTCTACGAAAAAAAACTACTTTTCCGCTGAAAGATCGGCCTGTCTCAGACTTTCCACCAGGAACACCGTGGCTGCCTGGGCGGCGTTCAGCGATTCAGCGCCTCCCGGCATCGGTATTGTGACTGCGCTGCCAAGTCCCGGATCAGATATTCCGTTGGCTTCATTTCCGATTATGATGGCGGAATCTTTTATTGAGAATGTGCTGTCGAAAATGCTTATGCCGGTTGCCGGCATCGTGCACCATATCTTCTTTGCACCATAATCTTTTGCTTTTTCCACTGCCATCTCAAGAGTGTCGAAAAAGTGCAGATCCATGGCGAATTGCGCACCCATGCCTGAACGAACCGCTTTTGGGGAAAATGGATCGGCGCATCCCTTTATCAGCCAGCACCCCGTAAGCCCCACGGCCCATGCAGTGCGCAGAATAGTTCCCATGTTTCCAGGATCTGCAACCCTGTCAAGGATGAGAGTAAATGGTGTGTCCAACTGTTTTGCCGGAGTGGTGTCAGGAGTTTTCAATACTGCGATTATTCCCTGGGGAGTTTCCGTTTCCGAAAGTTTGGCGAAATCCCCGTCTTCCAGAATTGTCACCCGGGCATTTTTCAGTGTCGGGACAATGCGCTGCCACTGTTCTGAATCATGGAATGCTTTTGTGCAGTACACGGTGGATACTTTGCATTTGCGCAACGCCTCCTCACAGCAGCGCAGGCCTTCGGCCAGGCACAGGCCGTTTTTTTTGCGGTAGTGCCTGTTTGCAAGATGGACTATTGCCTTGCTTCCCGGTATGCCTTGATTCTGCATATTCAACTCCAGGGGATAACATAGAATGCAACGCATACCCAGTGGCATACATTGCCGCCCAGAACGAACAGATGCCAGATGGTGTGCATGTATGGGGTGCGGTCCATTACATAGAATATGACCCCCAGTGTGTACACACCGCCGCCGACTATCAGCATTACAAGGCCGGGCAGGGGCAGGTTGGTTATGACATATTTGAAGACGCCGACTATAAGCCATCCCTGCAGCAGGTATATGGGCAGGGATGTGTACATTATCCATTTGGGGGGCAGCAGCAATTCAACAAGTACTCCGGCAAGGGTCAGACCCCATACTATGCCGAATATAGTCCAGCCAAGCGCACCGTGCAGCGTGACGAGGGCAAAGGGAGTATACGTTCCTGCAATGAGAAAGTATATGGAGCAGTGGTCGAAATACTGCCATATTCTCTTTGCTTTGAAACTCTTTAAAAGATGGTACAATGTGGAACTGAAGTTCAGCATGACAAGAGTCGCACCGTATACAGCGCAGCTTGTTATGTGCCATGCGTTTCCCTTGAGCGAGGCGAACACCACCATGAGCGTCAGCGCAACTATGCCGAATACAACGCC
>JAZURH010000385.1:0-9286 GCA_045606125.1 Lentisphaeria bacterium
TATGGGTTCGATTCCCGTTGGAGATGCCAATTTACAGTCCACCTTGCAAAATAAAGCAAGGTGGATTTTTTTGTACTTTATATTCTCACTGAAAAATGCAGGGCATCCCGTTTTGCAAAAACAGGAATGCCCTGAATCAATGCAGCAATTATTCCCTGAAAAGTTCCTTTGCCCTTTCAAGAAGAATTGAGGCCATTTCTGTCATATTCGGGAATATGCCTGTTTCGCCGGCTGCCTGACAAAGCATTTCCAGGCCGGGTACCACAAACTGCCTGTACCACTCCAATCCGTCCCTGCGCCACAGCTTGCCGTATGCGCCCAGGCACTGAAGAAGTCGCTGGCATGCGGCGACAGCCAGCATATTGTCCGCCGGTGGAACTCCATCCAGCATCCTCACCTGGCTGCGGTATTCCGCCCAGATGCGCTGCCGGGTCTGATATGGCATGCGCTGATACGGATCAAAAAGCAGTGCGCCCAGATCGTATCCGGCTGCTCCAAGACGCATTCCCTGGAAATCTATAAGGTACACCCTGTCATCCATCACCTTGATATTTGCGCTCTGCAAATCCCTGTGCAATGGCACAAGCGGCTCACAAAGCAGCAGTGAGCGAAGTTCTATGTATTCAGCTGCAACAGGGCCCCACATTTCAGGCGCATTGAAAAGCCCTTCAAGCACATGGGTACGGAAATAATCCCTCTCCCAGTTGTACATTCCCTTGGTAAATCCCTTCTGCAGGGGAAGCTCTTCCAGCTTGACCTGCCTGGCACCGAGCACATGCAGTTTTGCGATCTGCGCAACAGTCTGCATAAGATAGCTTTCCTGCATCCTGACCGGCATAAGATGAAGATCGTTCTGCCCCAGGTCCTGAGACACCAGCTCGCATTTGTCCGCAAGATGTATGTACACTTTAGGAACATTCAGCCCCAGCCGGTCAAGAAAATCCGATATGGCTGCGAAACTTGAGTTCTCTATGCGCTGCGGATTATATGCGCTCCACACCCACGTTCTGTCGCCGGATGTTATGCGGCAGTACTTTCTTCCGCTTCCCTGCTTTGCAAGAGGAGTCAAAGTCACCGTGTCCGGATCTATGCCCAGCATGCTGTAAATGCGAGGATCAGGCGTGCGTTTTTCATCCACAGCCGGAGCCGGCCTTACATCGTCCCCGGTGTAAATGCCGTCCGCATAAAGCAGCTGTCCCGGCAGATGTGTGTAATCCCACAGCACCACATTATGGAGGTGCGCCCCCGGCGGCACTCCCAGAAATTCACCCAGCCCCAGCGCACCAGTGCAAGTCACTCCTTGAAGTTCCAATTCAAATCTGCGCTGAGCCTGAACAGTCTGGGCATTGCGTAAAAGCGGATGATGGTTCAGGGCACAGTCAAGCACATCGCCGTGAGCGCGTATATAGTCATGGGGAGTACCGATATCTGTC
Source organism: Lentisphaeria bacterium (assembly GCA_045606125.1). Classification (GTDB taxonomy): domain Bacteria; phylum Verrucomicrobiota; class Lentisphaeria; order Oligosphaerales; family Oligosphaeraceae; genus RGIG3456. Next base: position 1,434 of record JAZURH010000385.1, read on the forward strand.
CAGAAAACATCCTTATCAGCCACTATGGCATCCACTTTCTCCCCATTATCGAGGGCATTCTGGAAAGCAACTATTATATCCGGGGACTCCTCGCTTTCCGGCAGATAATCCAACACGCGCCTGTTGAACATATAAACGCCGGAAAATGTAAATCTGCCGTTGACCTTGTCCCGGAAATTAATTATCCTTCCGCTGCTGTCAAGCGATACAGAACAGGGTCCCTTTCCGGGAATCAGAAGAACTGTGACCAGATTTCCGCAACTTTCATGGCGGGAAATTATCTTTCCCAGATCATAGTCAACTATTATATCAGTATTATGAACCAGAAAATCAGCAGCCTCAGGGACAAGCCTCACTCCCTGACGCAAACCGCCACCTGAATTAAGCAGTTTTGTTTCACATGACACCTTGAGGTTCCATCCATAGGTATCATTCATGCGGCGGCAGGCCTCATATACTCTGTCCCCCTGATAACAGGCATTCACTACGCAATCGGAAATGCCCGCATTCATCACATAGGAGGCAACAAGCTCAAGCAGCGGTACACCGCAAAAGGGTACCAGCGCTTTGGGACGCACGGAAGTAGCGGGACGCAGACGCCTGCCTTCACCCGCCGCAAGTATAAAGGCTGCCAGTTGCGTCATAATGCCTCATTTCAGGGTCCAGTTGATAAGCTTTGCCTGCTTTCTGGCGGCGTGCGCCTTTAATTCCTCTGTAAGCTGCTCTATGAATGCAAGAAGCTTGCTGAGCGGATACATCACCGCAGGTATCATATAATTCGGCTTGTTGCGTTCCACCATGCGCATTCTTGCGGCCAGGGCATCCCTTGCCTTCAATGCGGAAGTATTCATGCGGCGCAGCACCATGCCGGGTTCAAGTTCACGACGCAGCTCAAGGAACCAGGCAAATGCCTCGGCAAGAGCGCAGACCTTCGCAGCCTCTCCACGGAGACTCTTAAGGCATTGTGCCCCAAGCTCGGGAAGATTCTCAACGGCCGCAAGACTGTTTATCTCCTCCATGAGATTCTGGGCGGCGGCAAGCGCTTCATTAAGCTGCTCATCCGCCTTCTCCATGGCCTCCAGTTTCTCAAGGGCAGCAGCCGGATATCCGCCTCCGCCTTCAACGGCATACTTGTCATAGATACAGGCATCCAGAGCGGGTTTTGCCGTAATCGCGGAAAGTGTCTCCACTATTTCTGTGTACTTAGCCCCGTTTTCACCAAACAGGGACAATGCCCATTCCCTGAGCGTTTCCTCAGGCGTAACCCCGGCCAAACCATTCCACGCATGCTTCGCCATCAGGGCAAGGTGATCATAATGGGCGGGATCATACACATCGTACGCTACGACACCGGATGCCTTGTCCTCAAAGGCGGCTTCCATCACAGCCTGCACATTGTCATATCTTGCCTTGAAAAGCGAGCTGTAACTTTCATTTATCACCGGTGCAACCCAGGAGGCAAGCCCGGTCTTCTTCGCCTGTGAGGAACGATTCTTCTTATCAACGACCGAACCGCTCTCCCGCCAGTGTATGACAGCCCTGTCCTTTAATCCGGCCGTGAACAGCTTTCTTGCGAAAATACTTTCCAGCGCCCTGGGATTGCGTACAAGAGTATCCTGCCAGAACACCACTTTCCCCACATCCCTGGAAACCAGGGTCTTTGTCAGCCACAAAAGATAGTCTGAGGCGATTTCATCATGTCCTGCCATCCTGCACTTGGGGCAGCCGCAAAACTCATGAATGTCATCCATGCGCACATGAACGTAAGGTGCGCCTTCCGGATAGTATTTCTCAAGAAACTCCGCCAGCAGTTCCGTGACGAACACCCTTGTATCCCTGGAATAGGTGCAAAAACCCTTTCCACTTGGTTCGCCCTTTTCATCCAGCGCCGATGTTTCAGGCATCTGCCTGGGGAAAAGCGTATTGTTGCCGAAAAGCGAAAATACCGGGAACACCATCAGGTCCTTTTCCTTGGCGTATGCAATCACCTCGTCAAGAAGCTCCTCCTTCTCAACGGTCAGAGCATGGTATGCCTCGTTGTTCCACACATCCTTTTCCGCTGAATACCAGTTTAGATGGTGGCTGTTCCTCAACTCCTCCCGTCCGGACATGGGATATGCAAAGAACTCCGCCTTTGCCCCGTCATCCTCAAAAGTCGAATTGGGCTTGCAGTTGTATATTCCGATTCCCAGGGCGTTGAACTTCAAAGTAGTGACCTGATCTATAGCTTTCATCCAGTCCGTAAGCCCCATTCTGTCCACACCCCAGGTGGTATCCATGATGAGTCCCCTGACAGGCATATCCGGCCAGTCCCTTATAAACATATTGGGCAGTTTTTCACCCGCTATAAACTTTCTGAAAAGCGATGCAAGAGTGCATGCCGCCATGACGGCGCCGCGCTGCTGCTGGGCGCGTATGGTGATCTCGCTGCCGGAAATCGTAAGTTCATAGTAGTCGTTCCTGCAGGACTCGGGCACCCCGGTGAAATTGAATTCACCGTCATTCTCAATGCGGGCTTCGATTATATATGTCTTTTTATTGGCGATCACACGCACGCCTGCATCAGAGAGGATAGCCCTGATGGACTTGCGCTGCAGAGGATAGACATTTGCAGTTACAAGTCTCACATCCACCGAAAGTTCAGCCATTTCTCCCAGAAGTGATATGGATTTTGGCTGAGGAAACAGTTCGGGTATTTCGTATTGTGTCATGATTCAAGGGCCTCCAGGGACTTGGGCTGCGGCACGCTCCCAAATTGACCGGTTCGCTACAGAAATTGCCCGGTAAAAACATTTTTAGTCTTAATGGCAGTAGCAATGATAATGTATCACCAAAATTGAAATTTTCAATGTGAAATACGGCTTATTGTGGAAAAACTGCGGCAGTCTGTTAAATTACTTCCCAATCGCAACATAGAAACATTGATGATTATTTAACAATACGGCAGGACCGTACAACTTTAAGGAGTTACTACATGTCGATCAAATGGATTCAGCTTGATCTGGCCAGAGAGATGGAGACCATAGAGACCATTGAGAAGTTCATCTGCATAATATCAGATGCCGGCTACAATGGCATACTTCTTTACCTGGAGGACAGGGTGCGCACTGCATCATACCCCTATCCGAAAGACAATGAATGCTACACTGAAGATCAGATACGCCATCTGGTAAAATATGCCTCCGGCCACGGCGTGGAAATGGTGCCCTGCGTGGCGACTCTCGGACATGCAGAACGCTTCCTGCGCCACCCCGAACTGGAGCATCTGGCAGAACTCCAGGGAGACATGAAGGGGCGCTTCGGAGAAACAACTAAGAGCGTATTCTGCCCGACACATCCGGAATTCTATCCCTTCATGGAAAGATACCTGACGGAAGTGGCGGCCCTGTTCCCATCAAAATACTTCCATGCCGGACTGGACGAATTCTGGAGCTACTGCATCTGCCCGCGCTGCAAGGCGGCTGCGCCTGACTACAAAGGCGAAAAGGACCTCTTCGTGGCACACATCCTGAAGATACACGCCATGCTGGCAAAACTTGGCAAGCGCATGATGATGTGGTCCGACATGTTCGAGATCTACAAGGAAGCCATCGCTGAGGTGCCCAATGACATTCTCATGTTCGACTGGCAGTACCAGAGGGATGTGCGCTTCTATCTGGCACATCTCCTTGACTGCGATGTGGAAGACCGCTTTGACAAGAATGAGGAACTGGGGTTGGAGTGTGTGATCGCTCCGGCTGAATTCAACCTGAGCAACATGTTCTCAAGCCTCAAGTTCGCAGAAGGAAGAAAATGCTGCAAAGGCTATGTGCTTACAAACTGGGAAAAGACAGACGCATTCCTGCTCAGGTACCTGCCCCAGTATGTATTCACAGGACTTCACATCAACGGCAGAAGCGTAGACGAGGCATATGCGGAAATGGTACGCAAGCTTTTCGGCACAGACGACCCCTCCCTCAGGGCTGCTCTCAAGCTCATATATTCCCAGGGACTCTGGCGCCATTTCGGAAGCATAGGAGAAGGCGTGCTTTTCACCAGAGATTTCTTCGGCATGCCCTACAATGTCCAGGAAATCGATTTCGCTGCCTTTGAAATAATCAAAGCAAGACTTCCGGAAGTGAAGACCGACCTGGGCAGAAGAATACTGGAAGACCTGCTGGACGCCGTCCACGAAAAGGTTATTTCTCATAAGCTCAAGAGACTCTATCATGATATTCTGGACGGACATGCGCCTGAATACGACAAGATACAGGCGCTCCACGATGAGTTCATCGCCCTTATAGAGTCCCTGGAAAAGAAGTGGGATGTGAACCGTCCCGGAATTGAACCCAATGTGTTCAGGGATAAACTGCCGGGACTCAGAAAACAGCTTGCCGATCAGATGGACAGGCTCCGCAACTCCGCATTCATGAAGGTGAGAATATGCGCACCGGACGGATATGGAATACAGCACACGCGAATCAGCCTCAGAAAGGACGGCGCATGGCATCAAATAGCAGACAGAGTCCTCAAGCCCAACAGTACTGAAACAGCACTGGCGGAATGTTTCCTCCCATTCTCAAAGGACCTGCTGGGCGCAGACGCAATCAAGATAGAGTCCTACGGTATGGGCGGAGTTGGAATATGCTGGACAGAAATCGGGAAGATACGCCCGACGGCTATTCTTTCTGCAAATGGAATAGTGGAACATCCCGAACATCTTCTTGACAATGACGTCAAATTCGCATGGTTCGGCAGCCAAAGCACAAGAAACGACTATCTGGACGCAAATCGGGCAAAGGCTGTTCAGTCCGTGGTACTCTCGCTTAAGTAAAGAAAGGCATGGAAAGGCGCATAACCATACTTGATTCGATCCTGAGAGACGGAGCACAGGGAGAGGGCCTGTCCTTCTCCATGCAGGACAAGCTGGAAATCGTCCGTATCCTGGATGATTTCGGCATTGACTACATAGAAGCCGGCAATCCGGCCTCCAATCCCAAGGACCTGGAGTTCTTCCGGGAGGCTGCGTCCCTGAATCTGCGCAAGTCTGCGCTATGCGCCTTCGGCTCCACCAGGCACAGCACCCTTTCTGCAAAGGATGATCCCGGAATCAAGGCCCTGCTTGAGGCGGGAACGCAGGTCACATGCATCGTTGGCAAGGCTTCAGCCCTGCATGTGGCGGAAATACTGCGGGTCACAAAGGAGGAAAACCTGTCCATGATATCAGATACCCTGCGCTATCTCCGCAAATGCGGGCGCCGGGTCTTCTTTGATGCGGAACATTTCTTTGACGGATTCCTTCAGGACAGTGAATATGCAATGGATGTGCTATCAACCGCATTGGATGCGGGAGCGGAGATAATCTGCCTCTGCGATACAAACGGAGGAAGCACCCCTTCGGAAATATCTGACATCGTAGAGCAGGTGCACAGGGCGTTTCCGGACGCAGAGCTGGGAATACACTGCCACAATGACAGCGGATGCGCCGTGGCAAACTCAATGCTGGCAGTGGATAAGGGAGCAGTTCATGTGCAGGGGACCTTCACCGGATGCGGCGAACGCTGCGGAAACGCTGATCTGGCGGTACTGATACCTAACCTGATACTTAAGAAAAACTTCACATGCGCCGTTGAAAGACTGGACAGACTGAGCGAAACGGCAACGCGACTGGCAGAAATATCAAATGTTGCCATCCCCAATGACAGGCCATACGTAGGCAGCAGCGCATTCACCCACAAGGGAGGCATGCACTCGGACGGGATGCTTAAAATGCAGGGAGCATTCGAGCATGTCCACCCGGACATCGTAGGAAACCACAGGCGCTATCTACTGTCTGAAATGGCGGGACGCAGCGTCCTTCTGGAAAAACTCAGGCACTTCGCCCCCCGGCTCACCAGGGAATCTCCCGAACTGGCAGCCATTATGACGCGCTTGAAGAAACTTGAATTCGAGGGATACCAATTCGAGGCGGCAGACGCAAGCCTTGAAATTCTGGCTCGCAGGGAACTTGGCATGCTCAAGCCCCATTTTGAACTGGTCCTCTACAAGACCATAGATGAATACCCCGCACCATCTGCCCTCTCCTATGCGATGATAGAAGTTAAAGTGGGAAGCAGCATGGAAATATCAGCCGCACTGGGAAATGGTCCCGTAAACGCACTGGACGGCGCACTGCGAAAGGCACTCTCAGTATTCTATCCTCAGGTAAATAAAGTACATCTTACAGACTATAAAGTCAGAGTCCTGGATACAGCAAGCGCCACTGCTGCAAAAGTAAGGGTGCTTATAGACTCCACGGACGGAAAACGCAAGTGGACAACCGTCGGCGTTTCAACAGACATTATCAAGGCATCATGGAACGCGCTGGCGGACTCAATGGAATATCAGCTTATAGATGTAATTTCAGAAATAACGCAAAATGCACAGGAAAATGGGCATTGCGATGATTGTTTTTGAAAGCACACCAGCAGGCATTTGAAAAAAAACAACTCAGGCAATCAATTCAAGACAGCCTGTATATTTTGTCTCCCGCCCGCAATTTCACCCCGCATGGGAAAGTTACAACGCTTCCCTTTGGCGCATTTTCGGCATCTGCATCATTCCAGCGCAGTTCATCCACCACTGTTTCAATGGCACCAGTTGCATTTCCCATTACCCAGAGTTTATCGCCAACCCCTATTCCGCCGGCGCTCAAAAGCGCCTCTGCGATCCCGGCCCTGGCAAAATAATTGGTAACAGTGCCCACATATTCCTTGTGAGTTGTGGCCTGACTGTCTCTGGCAGCCGCCCATTCGCCCAGCTCCCTGCCAAGGTAATAGCCCCCACGCCAGAATCCCCGGTTGAAAACTTCGGCCAGGCGCTTCTCCCATCCGGATATGAGCTCATCCGTGAATGAACCGCCGGCGCTCCAGTGGTCAACAGCCTCTCTATAGACAGCGGTGACACGGGCGACATAATCAGCGGAGCGCCCCCTCCCCTCAAGTTTAAGTACAGAGACACCGCTGTCCAATATCTTGTCCAGACAATTTACCGTGCAAAGATCTCTGGGGGACATAACATACTGATTGTCCACCTCATATTCCATGCCTGTCTCAGTGTCCCGCACAGTGTATTTGCGGCGGCACGGCTGAAAGCAGGCGCCCCTGTTGCCTGAAGTGCCGTATGCAGCCAGGCTCATATAGCATTTGCCGGATATGGCAACGCAAAGGGCACCGTGGATAAAGACCTCCACGCGCACAAGTTCGCCGGACGGCCCCCTTATTCCCTCCTCCCTTATTCCGCGGCAGATGGCACTGATCTGCTCCAGGGTAAGTTCCCGGGCAAGCACCATGACATCAGCAAAACGGGAATAAAAACGGACCGCCTCCATATTGCATATATTGGCCTGCACCGAAATATGCACGGGAAGACCAACAGCCTGCGCCGCCATTATGACTGATATGTCCAGGGCAATTATGGCGTCCACGCCCGCATCCCGTGCAGCCGCGCAGAGACGGCGCACCTCGGATACCTCATTATCATAGACCACTATATTCAATGCCATCCATGCGGCGACGCCCCTGTCATGGCAGCGGCGTACTATTTCAGACAGATCCTCTTCCGTGAAATTTACACTGGCGCGGGAACGCATATTCAGATGACCTATGCCGAAATAAACCGCATCGGCGCCATTATCCAGCGCAGCCTGCAAAGATTCAAAACTTCCGGCGGGAGATAGCAGAATTATTTTTTCCATGGTATCCACAGGGGCTTATATCAAAAAAGCCGCCGCTTATTCAGCGGCGGCCTCGAAACCTGCGCCGGCTCAGAACCGTCAGGATTCAATTATTTTGCGATAACGCGGACCATTTCGCAAACCTTGTTGGAGTAACCCC
>JAZURH010000386.1:0-12975 GCA_045606125.1 Lentisphaeria bacterium
ATGAAAATCCACCACAATGAAAGGCGTTGCGCTGCGCAATTCCTCCACAATGCGCGCTGCAGTCTCAAAGGGGCATTCAGCCATGGCATTCATAAACGTCCGGCCAAGAAGAGAAATCACTCCCACTTCCGTTCCGTCCGCGGCTCTGAAAATACCATACCCCCGCCCCGGCTGCAGAGAAGACACATTTGCCGGGCGCAGCACATTGTCCAGCTTGTCAATTTCCGTTTGAAAATCCTTCTGATCCCATGTATGGTCTCCACCTGTAAACACATTCACGCCGGAGTCCGCCATTTCAGCCAGGCATTTTGAGGTAAAGCCCCCTCCGCCGGCCATGTTTTCGCCATTTGCGATGCAGAAGGAGCATCCATATTCCTCCATAAGCGGGCGTACAAGGGCGTTGACGGCCTCCCGGCCGCCTCCGCCGACAATATCACCTATGAAGAGCAGTTTCATCGTCACTTTATCACAACTCCGTTACCGACAACAGCCTCGCCGGACTGGAGACTTTCCAGGATCCTTGAGCTTGCTATTCCAAGTTCCCGGCGTGTGGCTATCGTCTCGCCATTGGAATGAAGGAACTCTTCAATCTGTTCACCATACTTTTCCCACACTTTGAAACGGCGTATCTTCAATGTGGCGGTCAAAGTGCCGTCCTCCTGGTTAAATGCCGGCAATACCATGACTTCTCCGGGTCTCTGGTAACTTGCCAGATGAGCGGTCCTTTCCTTAACCTCTTCCTTGACCCTGGCATGGATATCCTCGTCACTCATATCCTTGACCATATCCGGATTCACATTTACAAGCACATATACGCTCTTGCACTTTTCACCGATGACCATGGCCTCATTGATGTAGGGCGACATCTTGACTGCGTCCTCCACATGTTCAGGATGAAGTTTCTCACCGCCGAAAAGCACAATCATATTGCCCTTGCGTCCCTGTATGAAAATGAACTTGTCGCTGTCGCAATAGCCCATGTCACCGGTATTAAGCCATCCGTCTTCAAAGGTCTTTGCACTTGCATCTGTATGATTCCAGTATCCCTTCATGACGCAGTCACCCTTTACCAGAAGCATGCCGCGTACATCTTTGCCCATGTTCCCCTGCTCATCCTTGAAGGTGAAATCGCCGCCATACTCGGGAAGAAGCCACTGCATTACATGGCCGCAGCTTCCCAGCCTGTGGTCGTTGAGAAGATTTGCGCAGACAACAGGGCTTGTTTCCGTAAGTCCGTATCCCACAAGAACTGTGACTCCCAAATACTTGAAGAAAATCTGAAGTTCAAGATCCATGGGGGCGCCGCCGCACACGACAAAGCGGAGTTTGCCGCCAAAAGCAGCACGGAACTTCTTGAACACCAGGGGATCGTAGAAGCAGAAATGTGTCAGCATGCGGAGAATTCCTCCGTTCCACTTTGGTCCTGCAGTGAAAATGCGGGACGCATTGTATATGGCCTTGTCCACAAGAGCCTTGCGCCTGGGGGGAAGTTCAGCAAGCTGCTTGTCTATGCGCTGTTTAACTGATTCCACAACGCGTGGGACTGCGATCATTAGAGTCGGCTGGTACCTGCTCAGGTTCTTCTGGAAATCCCTGATGTCCCTTGGCACCAGGCAAACCGCATTTCCCATAGGTACGCAGAGTATCTCACATACCAGAGCATAGCTATGCCAATAGGGAAGCAGCGAAATCAGGCTGTCATTGGGCTTGACATCGAAATTGAAGAAAGCCCAGTATGCATTAGTCCATATATTGCGATGTGTAAGCATCACACCCTTGGGCATGCCAGTGGATCCGCTTGTATAGATAAGAACAGCCACTGAATCAACTTCCATTTTAACAGGCTTCACATGCTCAATTGCATCTGCACTTACCTGGAAAGGCATATCATCAAGGCAGACTACTTCGGCGGTGCCGGCATTTCCCAACACCTTTTTCACAAAAGCCTTGTCAGTCAGCACCAGCTTTGCACCGGAATCGCTGATGACAAAACTCATCTCCTGATCACCAATGGATTCACAGATGGGAACGGCTATGGCACCAACATACCAGCAGGCATAGAAAAAAGTAAAATGCTGTATTGTCTTCGGAGATATCATGGCCACGCGGTCACCACTGGTTATGCCGCGTGCTGCAAAAAAGCCGCACCAGGCCATCACATCATTGTGAACCTGGCCGTAGGTGGTGCTCATTATTTCATTGCCCTTGACACAACTCTTAAGAAAAACCGCCTCAGGCCTGCGGGAAAGCCACTCTTCTACATATTCACCCAGAGACTTCTTTATTTCCCATGCCTTGTCTACTGCCATGCGTACCTCCAAAATATTATTCGCGACAATGCCCGCCGCTGCTATTTTGACATACTGACAAATTTTGTCACTTGTTTCATTATTTCAAAAAAAGGCATCAGACCATATATGCCTGATGCCCATTTTGATAAAAGGTTAACAACACCTTTCCGCTTGGCCTTTATCAGCCCAAAGTCGCCACGCGTGCGACGAGGCGTGACTTCTTGCGGTCAGCCTTATTGCTGTGAATAACGCCAACCTTGGCGGCCTTATCCAGCTCTGAGAAGCACTTTGAGAGTGCTGCTGCGACTGCGAAAGCCTTATCAGTGGCCTTTCCAGCCTCTTTGGCAGCCTTGGTTTCTGCGGGGAAGAACTTGTCGAGGTAAGCCGCCACGTCCTCTTCCTTAGCCTTAAGGATGAAATCCAGGTTTGTTTCGGCGGTCTTCACGCGGGACTTGCGCATGCGGTTGATAAGCTGGCGTCTGACGCTCTGCCTTAATCTTTTTGCAGCAGATGAAATGTTGGGCATCTCTTCGTTTTTCCTTTACTAAAACAACTATTTTAATTTACTAACTCAATGCAAGAAAGAATTTTGTGCCATAATATGACATAATTCCTGTATTTTTCAAATTACAGATACATTTTTTGCTAAAAAAGAGTTAAAAAAAGACCTGTTTTTTATATTTCAGGGTTACAAACCAGTAGGTACATCTATAAAGATTGTGTCCAGGCCCAATGCGGCCATTTCCGGCATAAGCGCCCTGACTCCCCAAGTTTCCGTAGCGTAGTGCCCAGCTGCTATCACAGACACACCATTTTCTTTTGCAGAATGATATGCGGAATGAAGCATTTCCCCCGTAATGAGGCAATCTATTCCATTTCTTCTGCATACGTCAAACATATCCCCGCATTGTCCGCTCACCACTCCCACGCGGGATACTTTGCCATTGGAGTTATCCATAACGACAGTTCTGTCCGATACACCTGCCTCCAACAGCCTGTCATTAATTTCCTTCAGAGAATCTGTGCCATCAGGTATTCCTGACACAGCAATTTCCATCCCCTTTACCTGGTAGAAGCGTTCAATATCCTTCAATGACATTTTTTCAGCTATAACAGCATTGTTTCCCAGCCGCAAATGGGCATCAAGTGGAAGATGCATGCCATAGAGTGAAAGCCCTCCTTTGAACATAACGGCAAATCTTTGAGCATCAGTTCCTGTCACTCTGGCAAAACCATTTCCCCAGCTTATGCCGTGATGAACCACCAGCAGCTGTGCGTTGGCTTCAACAGCCCTTTCCATACTCTGCAGGCTCCCATCCACTGCAAAGGCAACTTTAGTCACATCAGCTGACGCCTCGACCTGAAGTCCGTTATTGGAATAGTCATCGCACTGATAGTCTGCAAAAACATTCTGCAGCCAATCTGTAATCTCATTCAGTTTCATCACAATTTTCTCCTGAGATAATTTCAAAAAAAAGCATAAAATGCGCAAGAAGATGGGCGCAGAAGCCAAGGCAGCGGCCCAAAGCTGTATTTTTGTGCGGCGCAAAGCACTCCCGACGCCAAGAGCCTCATGTCAATGTACATCCCGAGATGTTTTTGAAATTACCTTACCTGACTGGTCAATTCAGTTCTTCAGGATTATGGCTTGGCGGCACCTGCAGAAAACGCAGCGTCTCGGAGGCTATCTGCGCAAATGGCTTGGCACACACCGAACCTCCTCCCTGCTTTGCTCCCTTGGGCTCGTCAACAGTCAAAAGCATTACAAATCTGGGATCTTCAGCAGGTACCATGCCTACAAAAGAAACGGTATTCCGTCTTCTGTCGTAATGCAATTTGCCATCCGGTCCCCTTGTCAATTTCACGGCTGTTCCAGTTTTTCCCACTACATTGTATCCGTCAATGGCAGCGGCTGCAGCTGTACCTCCCCTTTCGACCGTTGCGGCCAGACACTCCATCATTCTATCCGAGGATATTTCACGTATTGGCTGCCCCTTGCAGAACGGTTTTGACCGTATTACATCTCCTTTTGCAGAAACAATCCTGTCTATGACATAGGGCTGCATCATCCTGCCCCCATTGGCTATTGCGCCATAGGCCTGAAGCATCTGGAAAGGAGATACGGATATGGTATGCCCGATTGCAATTCTGGAAATATCGATCTTATACCACTTTTCCACGCTTTTAAGAATACCATTGGTCTCATGCTTGAAATACTTCGGTTTTCCATTTTCCGGATAAAATCCCAAATGGCTCCTGGAACCGAATCCATAGTTGCGAAGATAATTATAGAATGTCTGTTCAGTCATATTTTCAATGACCAGCTTTGCACTACCGATATTACTGGACTTTTTTATTACTTCCCTTATGCTTATTTCCCCGAATCTGGAATGCCCGTATTCCCCCAGAGTCCTTTTGGCAAAAATCCACTTACCATTCTCGCAATCCACCACAAAATCCGGTTTAAGGTTTGCATGGTCCATTGCCGATGACACTGTAACGGCCTTCATTATGGAACCAGGCTCATAAGCGCACAGCAAAGCATGAAACTCCCGATTTCCCTCCGTTATTGTACTTTTATCGTTAAAATCAAAATTGGGATACTGGGCCAAAGCCATAATGGCCCCTGTACGGGGGTCCATCATCACGGCATAGGCTCTTTCCGGCCTGTGTTCCCGTACCACATCCTCCATAACTTTCTCTACGATCTGCTGTATAGGATATTGTATGGTAAGATGTACAGAATAACCGTTCAGGCTGTCATCATATATAGTTGAGGCATAACTTGGAGCAAGGGCATTTCCGTCAAGAGCAATAAAGCGATGGGACCGGGAGCGGCGCAGCTCATTGTCCATAAGCTCCTCAATTCCACTCAGTCCGTGCTCGTCCGCATCACAAAATCCCAGCAGGTTAGACAATATGCGTCCCTTGGGATAATATCTGACTGTAGTCTCTTCAAAATGCATGGAATCCCGGGGCACGCGGTATCTCAGAATCTTTCCGGTTTTGTTCCTTATAGCGGCCCATTCAAGGAATTTCTTCCTTATTTCATCCGAACGTTCCAGGGAAATATTTTTTTCCACCTGCACAGCAAAGCGCTTTTTAAGTGCTTTGTTTATTTTTGTTGCCAATTCATTGCTGTCGATCTGCAAAGTTGCAGCAAGAACACTGGCAACTTCCCGCAAGGCTTCGATCTCAGACACAAGCTGGGGGCTTATAAGAATGGAGGCATGTCCGCTGAAACCGGCAACCCTGCAGGGTACGACGGAGACCCCGGGGAGACGCCTGTTTCTTATATCCTTGGCTCTGTCGGCCTGCACCACCTCCGATACCATGACCGGCACTTCTTTCGTAAGGACTTCCTGGCATTTATTGAACAGTTCTTCCGATGTAACAGAAGTCTCACCTGCAAAAAAATCGCAAAATGCTCTGAGATCCCCCCTTTTTGCCTCCACAACCAGACGGGGAGTAACATAAAGATCCCTGGTCCTTATATTGCTGGCCAGCAGATTCCTGCCCCTATCATATATCTCTCCCCTGGTACCAAGGAGTCTCTGCCGGAATCCAAGAATTCTGGCAGCCCGACCGGCATGTTCCTCATGCTCAATGAACTGCAATTTCACAAAGCGCAGCGTTACTGCTGCAGCCAAAACAATAAGCAGGAAAATAACAAAGCTGCCCCTAATCAAATTTCTGCGGGACAGCTCATCATCCACAGGCAGAGCGCGTCTGTTATCATCTGCAACATTCTTAAGCCAGTTACGCACGGCGATCATTACGAAACGCACCAGCCGCGCCATACGCTGTATCACACGCCTGCCTGTTTCATTACCTGTATTCCTGCCGCTTTTTTCCATGGCCGACACCAAATAACCTGATCAACAAACACAGGACTCAGGGGACATACAAAGAAAGACAAGCCAGTTTCAAATGAACACCTGCCCAGTCTGCATTGCCTTGTTCCATTTCCTATCTCCGCCCCTCCAAAAAGCGGGCTTCCCGGACCCTAAATGCACAACCGGCCACAAACATCCAAATACCGCCGCCGCTGGCGTCAGCGACAGTGAAACTGTCCTCCTTGCCTCCTTATTGCTTATCTTCCTTTATATGTCCTCTGCTCCCTGTGCAAAATATGCGGTTCTCAATTTCTTCTGGATGCCACCGTGCTTTCCCCACCGTTCATCCCTGTACCATCCCTGCCTGCTATAAGCAAATCTGCATTCACCATATCCTGCTCATCAACCACACATATCTGTCCAGGTCCAGGGGAAACCATCTTCATCCGCCGGGCAAACTCAACTACTTTGCTGTTCTTCAGACTTTCAAGATATATCTGTTTGTTCTTTATGACCGGGCGCAGTACCTCCACTTCTTTTTCCAGCAGAGCGATTTCCTTGTCTATGGCAGTTATCTGTCTTTTCTGATCCATGCTTCTGACTACGCCGAAAACCAGGGCAATCACACCAAAGATCATAACAATAGTCCACTTGATGTATCCGCCTCCGCCTTTTGTCTGATTTTCCTGCCTGTAATTTCTGTTATTCATATTCTCTGTCTTCCCCCCTTATATATGAAAGCCAATTCACTAAACTGTTGCAACTCTAGAATGGCCATTTATTCGTTTTTCCCCGCTTACACAAAGCCCAGCCACCTGCTTTCTGTAAACTGCACTATATCTTCACCGCGGCACGCAGCTTTGAACAAGCTGCCCTGCCATTGCATTCCAACTCTGCTTCCTCCGGTCTCATCGGCTTATGAGTAAGGATATCAAGAGTCCTTATCTTTCCGCAAACACATACCGGAAGTCCCGGAGGACACACGCAGCTTGCCGCTTCACGGGCAAAAAACTGCTTTACCATCCTGTCTTCCAGCGAATGAAATGATATCACCACCAGAAGACCGCCCGGAGCAAGTATCCTGACAGCAGCTTCAAGCCCCTGCCTCAATTCTCCAAGTTCATCGTTGACCGCGATTCTCAGAGCCTGAAAGCAGCGTGTAGCAGGGGGCAGACCGTTTTTCTGTCCGAAGCCCACTATGCCGCCTACAAGCTTTGCAAACTCCAAGGTTCCCTTCCATGGTTCCCGTTCCCTGCGAGCCACAACTGCCCTGGCGATCTGCCTGGACTTCCGTTCCTCACCGAAATTGTAAAAGATATCTGCAAGCTCCTTTTCCGGCAGAGTATTGAGCAGTTCAGCTGCTGTTACGCCGCATGACCTGTCCATCCTCATATCCAGCGGAGCATCAAACCTGAAAGAAAAACCCCTTTCCGGCGTATCCAGCTGCGGAGAAGACACCCCCAGATCCAGAAGCACGGCATCAACCTGCTGCCAGCCAACGGCTTTTGCAGCCTCCTCCATTCGGGAATAGCATGAATGCTCCACCCGTGCCCTGCCCCGGAACTCAGCAAGCCTGACTTCAGCGGCGGCCAACGCCATGTCATCCCTGTCCAGTCCCAGAAGCTGAGCTTCAGGAAGTTCCTTCAATATGGCCGAGGAATGTCCGGCTCCTCCCAAAGTCCCGTCAATGAACTTTTTCACGCCGTGCTCCCTGAACAGTTCCAGCACCTGGTTAAGCATTACGCTTTTATGTTCAAAGACCATTTATCTTCCCCGCAATTCTGGCCCTTTTTTCCTGATTGACATTCTGATCCAGATTTCTGAGCATAGGCTGGGAGTTTCCAAAGAGCGTGTTGTACGCATCCATTGTCATGATCCTGCCGTATTCAGTTGCCCCGATCAGAGCAAGAGTATCACCGGGCTGTCCCAGATTTGTAAAAGCAAGCATCTCCGGAGTCAAGGCGAATCTTCCCTGACCATCCGGTTCCACAACGCATGTAAGCATACCAAAGATAGTCTTGGCCTGCAGGATATCAGGTTCACTGTCATCCAGACTGTCTATGTATTCGCAATACTGATTGTAGTATTGTTCACCGCATATCTTGATCGTCCGGTCTCCAGCAGGTATGACATAGAAGCTGCCGCATTGGGTCTTAAGCGCCATGTCTCTCCAGAGTTTAGGCATAATAAGGCGCCGCTGCGAATCCAGTTTACTGAAATTCGCACCGGTAAAGCGCATTTTTACCTGTATGCCCTGTTCTGTCATAGGCTTTCCGGCCCTCTCTCCGGCAAGTCATTACACCTAAAAACACCTTAAATCACCTCTCGTCCCCTATTCGCCCCTAAATATACAAATAATCACATACTTGTCAAACAAATATTTTCATTTTTTTATACAGAGATAATTTCAAAAATAGGGCGAAATGCACAAAGAGATGATATTTTTGAAAATACCTCTGAAGTTTTTTCACAAAAAAAAGGCGGCATCAAGCCGCCTGCGAAAAAAATAAGGCCTGTCCGGAGCCGGACAGGCCTTTTAGTCGAGAGTTTTCTCTATACTCTCATTGGATTACAGCATCATTTAGCCGCTGCAAGTTTCTTGTCCAATGCAGTCTTATGCCATGCATTGACCATAGATGTTGCAATGAACAATGATGAATATGTACCGGCGATCACACCAAAGAACATGACCAGAGCAAAGTCACGAACCGCACCACCGCCGAGAACCAGGAGGCAGACGACAACGAACATGGTAGTCAAACTGGTATTAATCGTACGTGACATACACTCGTTGATTGCCTTGTTTACTATGTCACAATACTTGGCGCCCTTCTCCAGTTCCTGGATTTCACGGACGCGGTCAAATATAACGATCGTATCATTCAGTGAGTAACCGATAATAGTCATTATAGCTGCAACAACAGTAAGTGAAAGAGTGCCGCCGCAAAGCATGTAAAGACCTGCAGCCACCAATGCGTCATGAGCAACTGCGATAGCCGCAGCAACACCATACTTGGGATCGAAACGGAAAGCCAGATAAATGATGACGCCCAGGATGGAGAACAGCGCAGCCCAGAAAGCAGCCGTACGGAACTGTGATCCAACATTGGCACCGACTGTATTTGTCTGCTTCAAGCTGATCTTCACTTCGGGGAACTTGTTGTCCAGACGTTCATTGAAAGCTGTATAGTCAACGGCCTTGTCGGCGCCTGACACTATGGGAAGAACGATTTCAAGCAGCGGCTGGCCAGCCTGTCCCTGCTTGTAGCCGACGCGCAGATTGTCGCTATATCCTTCCTCTACCAGGAATGCACGGATGCTTTCCACATTTGGAGCCTCACCACTGCATTCATAGGAAAGTTCAGTACCTCCGGCAAAGTCGATTCCCAGCATTCCCTTTCCACGAACGACAAATGTGCCTATGGAAAGAACGATAAGAATCACAGAAATCGTATAGGCGATCTTACTCTTTCCGATGTAGTCAAATGTGGGTTTTCTGAACCAGCTGAACATATACATTGACAGGCTCTTTACTGCATCTGTTGCGGTCATAAGATCAAAAATGGCCCTTGTCATAAAGATGGCAGTGAACATACTGGCGAAGATACCGAAAGCCAGCGTTACAGCAAATCCCTTGACGGCGCCTGTACCGAAATTGTACAGGAAGAAGCATGTGATAAGAGTTGTCAGGTTTGAGTCGAAGATACTTGAGAAAGCCTTTCCGTAACCGGCAGTAACGGCACCAGCCAGACTGGTCTTGGCGGCAAGTTCCTCGCGTATACGCTCAAAGATAATAACGTTGGCGTCAACGGCCATACCAATTGTAAGGATCATACCTGCAATACCGGGCATTGTGATGGTGGCATGCATGATGGCCATGGTTCCGATCACCAGGAAAGTATTCACAATCAGCGCCAGGATGGCAACCACACCGGCAAGCCTGTAGTAAAGAAGCATGAACAGCACGACGATGGCAAGTCCGATAAGAGCTGCGATGACACCGCTTCTGATGGAGTCACGCCCGAGAGTTGGGTCTGTACCGAATTCGCTTCCGATGTTTACTGTAACAGGTACATTACCGGATGCGATCACACTGGCAAGGCGCTTTGCCTCTTCCAGTGAGAAACTTCCGGTGATCTGTGCCTGACCATTGTCAATGGCGGTCTTCAGAACAGGAGCACTGTACACGGTTCCATCCAGCACGATAGCCAGCAAACGACCTATATTGTTTGATGTAACTTCACGGAAGGCAGCGCTGCCGCGGCCGTTGAACTTAAGGGAGATGCACCAGCGGCCAAACTCGTCAGTCGTGGGGAAGGCGCGTTCAATGTCCTCACCCTTTGCTGCAGTGGGCTGTTCCTCAAGGAAGATTGTGGTGTAAGAGACTGAGCCGTCTGCCTGTTCATGTTCGATTTCGGAGCGGATAAGACCGGCGGGAGTACGGAATGCCTGGGGATCTCTTGCATATTCGGCTGCCAGTTCATTGCTGTTATTGGCAACAAGATAGAACTCCAGTCTTGCCGCACGACGGATAAGATTGCGGATTTCATTCTTGTCAGCTTCGTCAACAGAAGGCATACGAACTGAAATGGTATTGTCTCCAGTAGCCTTGATTTCCGGCTCGGTGACACCAGTGGAGTTCAAGCGGTTGTCAAGAATGTTGAGAATGCGGTCACGTATATCAGTGACTGTGCCGTAGTTTTCGGCCTCTTCATTCTTGATAAGTTCTATATTATCTCCCAGGAAAACCCTGATTTCTGCGGCAAGCTTGTCATCATTAACCGCTGCGCGCGCCATATCCGCCGCTTCAAGCTTTGCATTTGCGCTGGAGAAAGTCTTGAGTTTTGCAGCAAGTTCGGCAGGCACTTTGGCAACCACCTTTTCTGCGCCGCTGAAATATTCAGTAAGGAAACCCTGCATGGTCTTGTCCGTAACAATAAGCCCCCTGGCCTCATTGATATCGAAGTCAAGAACAAATTCAGTTCCACCGCGCAGATCAAGACCAAGGCGGAGCTTTCCGGCTGACTTGACTCTGAGATAACTCATGACAGTCTTGTTGGAGGTACCGGGATGGAAGGGAACCTTGATGAAATTATTCAGATTGATCCTGTAAAGTTCGCTATTGCCGTTGGCAGCCTTTTCAAGGATCTTGAAGCCTGAAATATTCTTTTCCACATCGTAGACAAGCGTAAGCCTGCGCAGCACGTCATCATATTCCTTTTCGGCAGCGGCATCCTTGAATTCGGGGCGGACGGCCACTTTTTCTTCAAGAGCTGCAACTTCAGCAGCCAGCTTTGAATAAGCTGCGCCGCTCTTGTCGGACATGTTCATCAATTCGGCATTTTTCCTGAAAACAGGAAGACGCCTGACCAGTTCCCTGTATTCAACAGTTTCCATCCAGGCTTTATAGTCGGCATCAACCACAGCGTCATACTGTGCCTGATACACTTTCTTCTCATTGACCGCCTGCTCCGGCAGTGAATCCATAAGACCCTTGATCTCTGCTGCGCGTTCGAAATCAGCCTTGTTGCTGATAAGAGCGATTCTGCTCTGAAGTTCCTTGTAATCACGGACCTTGCGCCATGCGATGTATGCAGGATCCTCAAGCATCTTCTCAAGCTTGTCAGCCGCTTCCTTGTATTCAGCGGATGAGGCATCCAGCTTTGCAATTTCTTCACGCAGCTGATCCGGTTTTCCTGTGAAAGTTTTTGCCTCCTGTTCGAGTTTTGCCACGACCTTGCTTGATTTTGCATTGAATATGCCGATCAGATCGCGGTCCTTCAAGGGAAGCATCGCCAGGCCCCAGATCAGCAGCACAGCCGCAATCACGATCCAGCGCACGATTAAAGACTTCTTCATAATAATGTTTTCTCCGGAAGATTTATTTTGACTTGATTCAATTCAAAAAAATGAATCCGCCGCACCCAATCCGGCACGAACGGAAACAGCAGAGAGATTACTTCTCCTCCTTCTTATCGGAGGCTGCCGGAACTTCTTCATTAAGTATAGCTGCAATGGCGCCCTGGGCAAATTCCACATTCACTCTTTCGGCAATCTCTATGGTCACACGCTTGTCACCGACTTTTGTAACTGTTCCATAGAGTCCCCCCTGGGTCATGATCTTATCCCCGGCCTTAACGCGGCTGAGCATTGCCTCATGCTCCTTCTGCTTCTTCTGCTGAGGGCGTATCATAAGGAAGTACATGATGGCAAATATGGGCACCATGATAAGAAAACTTCCCCATACGCCTCCGCCAGCCTGAGCCTGAGCCTGAGCCAACATACCGAAAATAGCAGTAATCTGTTCCACAATTCACTCCATAAACATGCTTTATTCAACACAATGGCGACGTTTTCGCCACCAAACTCCGAAAAATAAGGCTAAATGTAATACGTCATGCCGTTTTTTCAATACAGAAAACAAGGATTTTACCTCTTTAACTGCAAGTTGCTCATGGGATGTGCGCCGCCACGCAACCCTTTTACTCTCCCCTGAGCAAAGCTTCGGCTTCATCAAAATGCCTGTTTATATGGGACAGCATGTGAGCATCAGCCGATACTACAATGTGCACGCCCATATCCAGAGCCGTCTTTATTATTTTGGGATCAGGATAGCAGATACCGCATTTCTTGTCCCATCCGGCAGTATTGATTTCCACTGCGACACCGTTGTCCCTGGCCGCAGCAAGTACATTAAGCGCCCTCGGGAATGTATCCACCGAGCTCCTGTAACCGTATATCTTGCAAAGATCAGCATGAGCTACTATATCAAAGACCCCGCAGGCGGTAAGCCTTTCTATTTTTCCCCAGTATCCGCTTATCACCCCGTCTATCTGTTCCTGGTTCAG
>JAZURH010000387.1:0-5486 GCA_045606125.1 Lentisphaeria bacterium
CCGCTTGGCCTCCGACTTCACTCTCCCAGATAGAAATTTTTTCCGTATTTTTCAGCAAAGAGGCGCATCTCTTCCCCATGCGGTCTCATAAAATCAACCATGCTTTCCACATTTCCCACGCCGTCTTTTGTAGCAGGATAATAAAAACTCGTACCAACGGAATCCAGAGAGTAAAACCAGAAATCCTTATTATCCAGTAAATCAATATATTTTTCGGTTTTAATAAAGCATGAGGTCAAATGTCCGGAATAAAGCGTTCTGGCAAGTTCAACTATCTTCAACCAATGGCTCGAACAGTTGATCAGATTATTCAATTCGCTGTCAAAACCGTATGCTTCGCATCCGGTCTGCTCAGCAATCCGCAAATAATGCCTGTTTAAAAAGGCATAATTTTCAAACCACTCATCCCTGTACCTGAATGCCATTCCCGGCTGAATCTCTCCTTGCGGCAAGATAACATGTGACCGCTGTGTGCCGTCATGGCACTCTATCATGGGACGGAACATGACCTTTATGTTCTTCGAATGGATATAGCGGATTATCTCGATCAATTCCTCATCTCCGGGAGTCACCTTGAAATCCCGGTACATCCTGGTGCTGTAGAAGGCGTCCTGCATTACAGTGCATACAAGACATATCCAGGGGATTCCCAATTCAGCAATCCTGTTTACTTCCTCTTTTGCCTCCGGTGAAGAAAAGTACCCATTGTGAGCATAATAACCAAGCGTAACACCCTTGAACATATTTATTCCTCCGTATTCTTTACAACCTGTCAGAAGTCATAGACTGTATTGTACAGCGCATCGATTTTCTGCTGCTGATCTGCAGGAATACCACGATATGCTGAAATATCTTCCATGTCAGCCAGTTCAGCAACCAGTTTTCCAGCGGCCTCCACCATTGCGGCTGCCGTATCAAAGCCTATCCTGTCCGGCGTATTGTCAATACGGTGATGATAAAACAAGCCCGTATCGCAGTTTTTGCGTAAAATCCATATTCCGGGCACGCCGCATGCGGCAAACGGGAACTGATCAGTATAGGGACAGGGTTCGGTATGCTCCACATAGTAAATATCATTTTTATGGAAAACATCTGCTGCCATGGCACGCAGCGCATCATTGCCGTTCAATGTAAAATCATACCATCCCATTGCCGAACCGAAAGAATCAAAATTGCACATGAATACGCCTTTTTCCGCTATTTCATTCCAATGAGACCTGACATATTGAGCGCTGCCGCAGGACAACTGTTCCTCTGCGCCGAAACTGATAAGGCGGAATGTACGCCTGTGATTTTTTTCCGTCAGTATTCTTGCCAGTTCCACAACAGCCGCCGAACCGATGGCATTGTCATCTGCACCGACTGTATCGGCCTGGGTATCATGATGTCCTCCCGCATAAATAATGCCACTGCCCGGATCTGTTCCGGGTATCTCGCAGACTACAACAGTCGTAGTTCTTTTTCTGATTCCGCCGCTGACGCATATTCTTGCGCGTGAAGCCTTCTTCACATTCCAGTTCCAGGCATCCATATAAGCCACATTCAGACATGGAACAGCGCCGAACTTCTTCACATAGGCGGGAAACAAACCATCTGCAAGCTGCACATTTCCGGTATAGCGGGTATCGACAAACAATACGAACGCGGGAGCCGCTTCTATCAGCCGGCGGTAATTTTCCCCGTTTTCAATATGGCATCCCAGATGTACTACTGCCTTTCCTGTAAGAAACGAAAAATCCGGACGCTGATATCCTGCCGCCGTGTCAAAAAACACAAGTTCTGCCTCTCTTGCCTGTCCGTCCGTGGAAGGTGCCGAGCTGAATAGCGAACAGGGAAACTCACGCCATTGGCCATCTATCTCGATTTCAAGTTTTTCAGAAGTTACACAGCGTTCATTTATGGGAAACTCCTCTATTGTCACATTAGGGCTGTACTTCAAAAAAGCATCCCTGAGATACTCAGCAGCTTTCCGTTCCCCCTCAGATCCCGCAAGGCGTACTCCTATGTCATCCGTCAATGCACGGACATGCTTTTCAAGATTTTTTGCAGTTTCGCTCATTTTTCATCCATATTTTTTAAGATACTGTCACACCATTCCATCTTTTTTCTGATATCCTGAGCGAGCCATGGATCCACAAATCTGCCGTAATAGGCTTTCTTTCCTATTCCGACCTTGTCACCCTTTATGATGCTTTTCTTCAGAAACTCACTCAAATCGGCAAGTTCATCCCTGCATTGGCGGACAAGTTCAGGCTCCCTGGTACGGCGCGCAGCCGGAAGCTTGCTGAATATCCTCTGCTGAATGCTCATGCCCTCTATTACATCCGATTCAAATTCGGCCCGGGACGCTTCATCTGACATAAGATTTCCAAGCCTGTCCGGCGCGTCCTTCATTCCCTTCCTGAGTTCCGCGGCGGCTGCGGAAAGTTTTAGTGCTGCTAAATGAAGACGCCCCGGCATATTTCTGAAGAATTGAGATTCATCCTCTTTCAGCCAACGATAATCCAGATGTGAGACCTCCCTGTCCACATCGCACCATTTCAACACTTCTGCAAAACAGCGGCTTCTCACAGCAAGATATTTTTCAATGACGGGAGCAAACTTTTTACCGCCCAGACGCATGGACATTCTCTTTATAAATCTCCGTCCGGTCAGTGAAAGATCCCAGGATGCCGCCGCAAAGAATATCAAGTTGAAGTCCGGCTGCAGGATGCGGCCGCCCACCTGAAGAGTCAAGAACTCATTTATGCCATTACGCGCCATGCACTTAAGGTCGCCTGCGATCACATCCGGAAAGAACGGATAAAGACCGCGGAACAGTATTTGGTCTGTATAATATCCCACTCCCGTCCGGTATTCCGTATGGGAGAAAGCATGTCTTTTCCATTCCTTGAGACATTCAAGATAATATCTGTTGCGCCTGCAGCCGGGGGCATCAAGTGCATGTGCCCAGCACCGTTCCCGCGGCGCAAACATTATCCTTATGTTTTTACGTGGAGGAAACATGACACTTGGCATCATTGTGTCATGATAGGCATTCATCTGGACAGTCGCCTTCAAGCCAAGTTTCTCCGCAATTTCCGCAAATCTGTTCATCACAATGGCCTGCATATCTGAGGCGCTGTAATGGCGGCAATTTGCGCACAGGCAATGCCCGCCGCCGGGTAGATCGGCAAACTCCAATGTCAGATGATCCAATTCACTGTACTGTTCAGCATACCTGCGGAAGTTCCTTTCTATTTCGCGCCATGCCGTCTCGCTGGAATAGCAGAAATTAAAATCATTTACTCTCTGTCCGCAAAAGTCATCGGGCTGACTCTGCCGGCATGTTTCGGGATGTTCATCCTTGAAATCTTTTGGAAGAAGATGATGGAACTCATGGGCGCCGTGACCAAAAATAAAACCGTATTTAGGATGGTTTTCAACTTTTCCGCCTGCATGCCTTGCTATGAAATCAATACGCAGCTTGCAATAATATTCCATCCATTCTTCACCGGTATAATCTTCATCCGCAGCTGCTGCAAACTCACAAGTGACTCCAATATGGCTGCATTCCATGTTTCTTATGCGAAGTCCGCACTCCAGTGCAAATGGCGCTTCAGGGGCAATATATTCATTATCTTCACCCGGCATAAGATAGGAAATCCCCAGGTCCTCAATCAAAGCATAAACCGAATTAAGCAGTCCCTTTTCAGTATTTGCAGCAAAAGTCACACCTGTGTCCCTGACATCAACAACAAAACCATTACTCCTTACTTTTCCCAGAATACGCCTTCCGATCTTACCCGGTGAACTTTCCTGCGTCACCAGAGAAAAAACAAGCCCTGCTGATTTTCCGGCAACACTGACCTCAACACCAAGTTTTGCAAGCAGACGAAGCAGCTCCTCCTGAGCAAAAGCCCCGCATTCCCCCTTCTCCAGCGGAACATAAAGTTTCATTTTTTCAATAAGTGAAAAAAATCTTTTTCTCATAATCTTTCCTGTTACATTCAGCGGGTTTAATAATTTTACGCTACCTCATTACTGCAAGTTCACTTCAAATATACATCTGAAAAAATATTGTTTCAAGCAATGTCCGCCCTTCATTGTCAACAACAGCCAGACCATGCTGATCGCTGCAGAGAATTAAAAATGACAATAATATCTTCACTTAAAAGACAATTTCACATTATGTTACACTTTTAAAACTACACGGCAAAACAAAGAGCAGTTGAACTATATCAATCCGCCCCTGCATCAACAGGGGCGGACATCATTCCTCAGGCCTGATCCACCGCTATTTCAACCCAGGTGATTTTGCACTCCCTGCCCTCTTTGTTTTTCAGCCATATAAAATTCGTACCTGCCATAACCGCTTCTGCGGCATCGTATTCAATCAGCATTACGCTGCTTTTAGGAAAATACTGCCTGGACTGATATGTATCGAGAACACTGCCGTCCAAACCATGATCATCATTCATCATCCGTTTGCCGCCGGCAAGCATGCGGCTGTTGACCCACAATTCAAACTCTGGTACATCTGCCGTATCGAAACCAAGAATAAGGGTGCACTTGCGTCCTGGTTCAGGTTTAGGACCTATGGAAAGACGAAGATGAGCTGAAAAATCATTTGCAGGCAGTGTAGAAGGCAATGCTTGTGCAGACGGCATTCCGAATGTGGAAAAATCATGATATGTTATCACATGTCGGCGATACATAGCGTATGCTGTTTCCGGTTCACCGAGATTTTCCAGCACCTGCCTGTAATCATCCATATTCTGCATTGCTGTTTCGGAATCCATGTGATTGAAAAGGTAGATCCCGTCTGCTCCCTGATAGAAATAATCCGCAGCCTGCCCGGCAAGCAGCCGTGATGTTTCCACCATCGGGTCACTGCCCGGGAATGGACGAATCAGCAATTCAAGACCGGCACACAGTTTCACGTCATCGCCAAGAATGCTGCGCCACAATGCTATGGGCATACCTGTATCAGAAGTGGAAAAAAATGCAGTCGGAATGATTCCCTGCACCAGATCTTCACGCACCCAGGCAGCCACATCCATTCCCTTGGCAAAAGCGTCCTCAGGCGTGGCAGAAACGCGGGCGGTCACAGCAACAGAATGGCCCAGGCGTTCGGCTGCCCTGTCAGCAAGTTCACGAACCTGCCTGTGGAACTCAGTCATGGCGGCACGACCGGCATCACAATTACGGAATCCTGCATTATGGCCATGCCGCATCCAGTCTATTTCCAGGCCATCCAGATCGTAGCGTTCCAACACAGCCCTGACAATATCCAGCTTGTATGCCCGCACCTCTTCAAAGGAATAATCAAGGGCGGACACCCAGAACAGCGGATACCCGGACTCCAGTGCAGACGGATCAAGTCTGTATTCAGGATGTTCACGCCAGAAATCAGCATGAAAAACATGGTCTTCATCCTCAATATTATGACAGTCGTTCATGCGCATCGAAAGAGTGGCCCGTCTGCCGAGGCGACGGGAAGTCGG